>NZ_JANMSQ010000291.1:0-16481 GCF_031389465.1 Pseudolysinimonas sp. | reverse complement strand
GGCATCTGTCAACAAGCAGCAGCGGGAGGCCGCGGCGCGGCTGAAGCGGTACGAGGCGCGTCAGCAGTTGAACGCCACCCAGAACAAGCGTCGGGTGCGTGACAACGTCATCGCGGTCGTCAGCGTCGTCGCCGTCGCAGCTCTCGCCGGGTTCGCGCAGTTCTATTACTTCGACTCGGGGCCAGGCGCTCCGACCCCGACGCCCACCGAAACAGCTGTCGCCGGTGAGAACGTCGGCGCGCCCGACGCCGACCTCTCCGAAGACCGCATCTGGACCGGCGAGTTCACCTTCAACGAGACCGTCGTGGGCATTCAGCTCGACGGCACCGTTGCCCCCCAGGCGGTTGCCGGTTTCGTGCAGGACTTCGGCACCGGCTACTACCCCGGCACGGTCTGCCACCGCCTCGCGAGCGACCTGTCGTTCCTGCAGTGCGGCTCGATCGACGGCGTGGGTGGCCCCGACCCGACGTTCTCCTACGGGCCGGTCGAGAACGCTCCGGCTGACGACCTCTACCCCGCCGGATCGATCGCGATGGCGCGCGGCAGCGACCAGTACAGCAACGGTCACCAGTTCTTCATCGTGCTCAGCGACACCACCCTCGACGGCTCGACGGGCGGCTACACGATCGTCGGCACGGTGACCTCGGGTCTCGACGCGCTCGCGACGCTCGTGGCCGGGGGACTCGACCCGGCGACGATCGGCGCCGACGGCACCGGCTTCCCGTTGCAGCCCGTCACGATCACGGGCTTCACCATCCAGTAGCTCCCGCAGGCGCCGTAGGAGGGCCGCAGGCTGTGCAATAGGCTGGCTCGGGTCCGGGAAGAGGCACCGGGACGCTCTGGGAGACCCAGCCACTCTGGGAAACAGCGAGGAAGCATTGTGGCGAACGAGCAGGCACCGTGGGGTCGCGTCGGCGACGACGGCACGGTGTACGTCCGTGAAGCGGATGGCGAACGCGCCGTCGGCTCCTACCCCGACGCGACGCCCGAAGAGGCGCTCGGCTACTTCGAGCGCAAGTTCACCGAGCTGCAGGGCCAGGTCTCGCTCCTCGAGCAGCGCGTTCGTGGCGGCGCGCCCGCTGCCGACGTCGCGAAGGCCATCACCTCGCTCACCGAAGCCGTTGCGAGTGCGAACGCCGTCGGCGACCTCCTGTCGCTCACCGAACGGCTGGGCAAGCTCACCGGCAGCGTCGGCGAGCTCACCGAGAAGCAGTCCGCCGAGGCTCGTGCCGCCGTGGATGCCGCCATCGCCGAGCGTGAAGCGCTTGTCGCCGAGGTGGAGGCACTCGCCGCCCAGGACCCGGCGAAGGCACAGTGGAAGCAGGTGTCGACGCAGCTCGACGAGCTGTTCGGCCGGTGGCAGGCCGCCCAGAAGGACGGGCCGCGACTGCCGAAGTCGGTCGGCGACGAGTTCTGGAAGCGCTTCCGCGCCGCGCGCACGATCATCGAGACCCACCGCAAGGCGTTCTTCGCCGAACTCGACAGCACGCACAAGGAAGCCCGCACTCGCAAGCAAGAGCTCGCCGAACGCGCCGAGGCGCTCGTCGGCAAGGGCACCGCGGCGATCCCCGACTACCGTCGCCTACTCGACGAGTGGAAGCTTGCCGGCCGGGCCGGAAAGAAGGTCGACGACGCGTTGTGGGCGCGCTTCAAAGCGGCCGGCGACTCGCTGTACGCCGCGAAGGCGGAGGTCGACGCCCGCGAGAACGAGGAGTTCGCCGGCAACCTCGAACAGAAGCTGGTGCTGCTCGACGAGGCCGAGAAACTGATCACCGCGACCGACCGCGAGTCCGCCAAGAAAACGCTGCTCGGCATTCAGCGCCAATGGGATGCGATCGGCAAGGTTCCCCGTGATTCCATCCGCACCGTCGAAGACCGCATGCGCAAGGTCGAGGCTGCCGTCAAGAAGCTCGATGACGACCACTGGAACAAGACCGACCCTGAGAAGGTCGCCCGTTCGACAGGTCTCGCCGCGCAGTTGACCGGGGCGATCGAAAAGCTCGAACGCGAACTCGCGGCGGCCAAGGCAAGCGGCGACGCCCGCAAGATCAAGGATGCCGAGGAGGCGCTCGCCGCCCGTCGCGTCTGGCTCGACGCCCTCGGCTGATTCGCCGTTTCGGCGGTTCTCCACAGCCTCGGCTGTCCACCGGATGACACCGGATCGTACTGTTTGCCGAGCCGTGACTGCGAGCCTGGCGGCATGCGCCTCTCCCCCGTACTCGCGGATACCGACCTCAGCCCCGTCGAACTGCAGGCCGCCCGACTCGACGGTGAGGTGTACGACCTGGCGGGGGCGTACTGTCTGGTCGGCGAACTCGAGGCACCCCGCCACCGGGCGCGCGCCGTTCTGGGCGCTCGCTCGTCCCGGCTCATCGCCGAGCTCCGCACCGCAGCCTGGATCTGGGGCGCCTGCGAGCAACCCGAGCGCCTCGAGTTCGCCGTCACCCCCGACGCGCGCGCCCGACTCGCACCCGGGCACCACATCGCGGTGCGCGAAATCGTCTACGACCTCGACGACCTAGCGACATTGGACGGGTGTCGCGCCACGACACCGCTGCGCACGATTCTCGACCTCGCCCGCTATGCCCAGCCGTTCGATCCCTCGACGGTGACCCGCCTCGCCGCGATCGGCGGTCTGCACCTCGCCGACTGCCTGACGTCGCTCGCGAGGCGATCGGGCATCCCGTCGAAGGACCGGGCACGCGACAATCTGCGGCTGGCGCTTACGCCGTAGACACCCGGTATACGTCGTAAACCGCGTCAATCCGTCGCACCGCGTTGAGCAGGCGATCAAGGTGCACGGTGTCGCCCATCTCGAAAACGTAGCGGCTGATCGCGAGCCGGTCGCTCGAGGTGGAGACGTTCGCCGAAAGGATGTTGACGTGGTGCTCCGAGAGCACGCGCGTGATATCGGAGAGCAGCCCGGAGCGGTCGAGCGCCTCCACCTGGATCTGCACGAGGAAAACGCTCGACGAGGTCGGCGCCCACTCGACGTCGATCATGCGGTCGGGGTCTTCCCGCAGGGCGGTGACGTTGAGGCAGTCGTTGCGGTGTACCGAGACTCCTGAGCCGCGGGTGACGAAGCCGACGATCGGGTCTCCCGGCACCGGCGTACAGCACTTCGCGAGCTTCACCAGGATGTCGGGGGCGCCGCGCACGAGCACACCAGAGTCGCTCGGCCGCAGCTGGCGGGCGCGACCCTTCGGGGTGAACGGAACCTCGGCCTCGTCGGCTTCCGCCTCGGACTGCAGCGACGCGACGACCTTTTCGAGCACCGACTGGGTCGAGACGTGCCCCTCGCCGATGGCGGCGTAGAGCGCCTCGACACCCTCGTATCGCATCGCGGCCGCTACTTCGGCGAACACGTCGGAACTCATGAGTTTCTGCAACGGGAGGTTCTGTTTGCGCATCGCGCGGGCGATCGAATCCTTGCCCTGCTCGATGGCCTCCTCGCGACGTTCCTTCGTGAACCAGCCACGAATCTTGTTGCGCGCTCGGGGGCTCTTGACGAAGTTGAGCCAGTCCTGACTGGGGCTGGCATCCGGGTTCTTTGAGGTGAAGACCTCGACGACGTCACCGCTCGACAGTTCGCTCTCGAGCGGCACGAGGCGCCCGTTGACCTTCGAGCCCATCGTGCGGTGGCCGACCTCGGTGTGCACCGCGTAGGCGAAGTCGACAGGCGTGGCTCCGGCCGGCAGACCGATGACTTTGCCCTGCGGGGTGAAGACGTAGACCTCTTTGGCCCCGATCTCGAATCGGAGGTTGTCGAGGAACTCGCTCGCGTCTTCGGTTTCGGCCTGCCAGTCGCTGATGTGGGCGAGCCAGGCCATCTCGGTGTCGTTCGGCCCGCGATCCGATTCGCCGCGACCGGAGTTGACGCGTTCCTTGTACTTCCAGTGCGCGGCCACACCGAACTCGGCGCGCTGGTGCATCTCGTGAGTGCGGATCTGGATCTCAACCGGGCGACCCTTCGGCCCGATCACGGTCGTGTGCAGCGACTGATAGAGGTTGAACTTCGGGGTCGCGATGTAGTCCTTGAACCGACCGGGGATCGGATTCCAGCGAGCGTGAATCGCGCCGAGCACCGCGTAGCAGTCGCGGATGTTGTTGACCAGAACCCGGATGCCGACGAGGTCGTAGATCTCGGTGAACTCGCGCCCGCGCAGCACCATCTTCTGGTAGATCGAGTAGTACTGCTTCGGCCGACCGACGACCTGGCCCTTGATCTTGCCCGACTTGAGGTCTTCGTTGACCGCATCGATGACGTTCTGCACGAACTCCTCGCGCTGCGGCGTGCGGTCCCGCACGAGGCTCTCGATCTCGACGTAGAGCTTCGGATGGAGCACCGCGAACGACAGGTCTTCGAGTTCCCACTTGATGGTCTGGATGCCGAGC
Organism: Pseudolysinimonas sp.; assembly: GCF_031389465.1. Classification (GTDB taxonomy): domain Bacteria; phylum Actinomycetota; class Actinomycetes; order Actinomycetales; family Microbacteriaceae; genus Pseudolysinimonas_A. The sequence goes on along the minus strand of NZ_JANMSQ010000291.1, from coordinate 12,086 downwards.
CGATGCGCGAGCGGCGCGTAGATCTCCATCGTCTCCTGCGCCTTGCGCTTCGCCGACTCCTCGGGCACGAAGCCCCAGGTGCGAGCATTGTGCAGGCGGTCGGCCAACTTGATGACGAGCACGCGGATGTCTTTGCTCATCGCGACGACCATCTTGCGCACCGTTTCGGCCTGAGCGCTGTCGCCGTACTTGAGCTTGTCGAGCTTGGTCACCCCATCGACAAGCATCGCGATCTCGTCGCCGAAGTCGGAACGCACGAGGTCGAGCGTGTAGTCGGTGTCTTCGACGGTGTCATGGAGCAGCGCCGCAGCGATCGTCTTCGAGCCGATCCCCAGGTCAGCCAGGATCTGCGCCACCGCGACGGGGTGGGTGATGTAGGGCTCGCCGCTCTTGCGCTTCTGACCGGAGTGCGCCTTCTCAGCGGCGGCGTAAGCCCGCTCGATGAGGACCACGTCGGCCTTCGGATGGTGCACACGCACGGTCTTGAGCAACCGGTCGACGGCTCCCGTCGGCTGGGCGCGGGAGAAGATTCGAGGCAGCAGGGTCCTCAGAGAGGCCGTGTTCGGCGCCTGAGTCTCCGTCATGCACAGAGTCTAGTTTCGGGTGCGGAGGACCGCTGACGCGAATGCTTAGGCGGTGACCATGGACTTCTCGCGCAGCTCCAGCACGCGCTTGTCGCGCTTGGCGATGTTCGGCTCGTTCTCGCGGAACCACACGTAGAGCGGCGACGCGACGAACGGCGTCGAGTAGGTGCCGATGATGGTTCCGACGAGCAGCGCGAGCGAGATGTCGCGAAGCGTGTCGGCGCCGAGTACGAACGAGCCGATGAAGAGGATCGCCGCGACCGGCAGCGCCGCGACGACACCCGTGTTGATCGACCGCACGAGCGTCTGGTTCACCGCGAGGTTGACCGTCTCGCCGAACGTGCGTGTCGAGTCGTCGGACATCTCGGACGTGTTCTCGCGAATCTTGTCGAACACCACCACGGTGTCGTAGAGCGAGAACCCAAGAATCGTCAGGAACCCAACGACCGCAGCCGGGGTGATCTCGAAGCCAGAGGCAGCGTAGACGCCGACCGTGATGACGAGATCGTGGAACAGCGAGAGGATGGCGGCGAGCGACATCTTCCACGTGCGGAAGTAGATCGCCATCATGATCATCGCCAACACCAAGAACACGCCGAGACCGATGAGAGCCTGCCGGGTGATGTCGGCACCCCAGGTCGGGCCGACGAACGACGACGTGACTTCGGTCGTCTCGTAGGAGTCCTCGAGGGCGAGCGCGACGTCTTGCGTCTCCTCGTTCGTCAGCTGGTCGGTCTGCACGCGCACGCCGTCGTCGCCGACGGTGCTGACCCGTACGACCGCATCGGGTGCGACCGAATGGACGGCCTCTTCCGCAAGGGCGGTGTCGGGCTGATCCGCCCCATCCGGGATCGCTGCATCAGAAACCTGGAACTGCGAGCCACCCCGGAATTCGATGCCGAAGTTGAAGCCGGCACCGTAGTCGCCGCCACCGCGCACAAAGGGCACGGCGAGTGCGATCAACATCAGCACCGCCGCGATAGACAGCCAGATGACGCGCAGCCGGATGAACGGAACCGACCGAGCTCCGGTGTAGAGGTCGTTGCCGAACCGCGTGAGCCCGCTGGCCATTACTTCTTCCCCTTGGACTCGGTCGACTTCTTCGAAGGAGTCGACGCGGACTCGGCCGCCTTGCGCTCGGCGATCGTCTGGCGTTTGCCTGCCTCACGGCTCGCGCCGGCCTTGCGGGCCTCGGTCGACGGCCGGAACTCAGCCCGCCCTCGATACACCGCACCCAGCGCCTGTGGGTCGAGGCCGCTCAGCGGGTGCCCCGAGGAGAAGAACGGCCGCGTAGCCAGCAGCTGCAGCATCGGGTGGGTGAAGAGTACGACGACGAGCACGTCAATGATGACCGTGATGCCCAGCGTGAACGCGAACCCCTTCACATTGCCGACGGCGACGATGTAGAGAACGACCGCCGACAACAGCGTCACGCCCTTTGCCGCGTAGATCGTGCGCAGCGCACGTCTCCAGCCGGCCTCGACGGCGCTGGTCAGCCGCTTGCCGTCGCGCAACTCGTCGCGGATGCGTTCGAAGTAGACGATGAACGAGTCGACGGTGAACCCGATCGCCACGATGAGACCCGCGACGCCAGCGAGCGACAGCCGGTAGTCCAGCCGCCCCCACGACAGGATCGTGACCGTCAGGTAGGTGATCAGCGCCGCGACGACGAGTGAGGCGATCGTGACCGAGGCCAGAGCCCGGTACTGGAAGAACGAGTAGATCACCACGAGGATGAGACCGATGCCGCCGGCGATCAGACCGCTCGCCAGCTGGCTCTCGCCGAGCGTGGCCGAGATCGACTCCTGGCTCTGCGCCTCAAAGCTCACGGGCAGCGCGCCGAACTTGAGCTGGCTGGCGAGCGACGTCGCGGTTTCCTGGGTGAAGCTTCCGGTGATCTCCGGCTTGCCGTTCGTGATGGCAGCCTGAGTCGCCGGCGCGATCAGCACCTTGCCGTCGAGCACTGCTGCGAACTGATCCCGGGGAGACGCGAGTCCGACCAGTCGAGTGGTGATGTCAGCGAATGCCGCAGTACCCGCATCGTCGAAAGTCGGGTAGATGGCCCACCGCCCCGTGTTGGCGCCGTTGGAACCCAGCACCTGGCCGGCTCGTGCATCGCTGATGTTGGAGCCATCCACTTCGACCGGACCGAGGATGTACTTGATCGAGAGGTCGGTCTCACAGGTGATCAGCGGCTCGTCGGCGGGTGCGACGTTCGTGGTGGCGGAGGCCAGGCTCGCGCAATCGAACGCGTCGAACTCCGCCTGAAGTTCCGGGGTCACCCAGGCGAGGTCGCTGCCATCAGTCGGAGTCGCACTCGGGGTGGCTGCCGCATCGGGGGTCGCTGCGGGGTCGGGCGTCGCCGACGGGGTCGGGTCGGGGGTGCCGTCGCCATCGGCATCTGTCCCGTCACCCGCCGTGGTGGCCGAAGGAGCGCCGGCGACGAGCACGGCGCGGAACTCGAGCTTCGCCGAGGCCTGGAGACGGTCGAGGGTCGCCTGGTCAGGTTGCCCCGGGATGGCCACGACGATGTTCGTGCCGAGCGTCGAGATCTCGGCTTCGGAGACACCGGTGGCGTCGACCCGCTGCCGGATGATCGTTACTGCTTGCTCGAGCTGCTCGGTGGTGACGTCTGCAGCTCCCTCGGCGATGAGGGGCTCCAGGATGATCTGCGTGCCGCCCTGCAGATCGAGCGCGAGCTTGGGGGCTGGGTCCCAGCCGCCCCAGAGCACTCCGGCGCCGACGACTCCGCCCATGATGGCGATGATCGCGCCGAGCCAGGCGAGAGAACGCGCCGCCTTGCCTGCCGGGCTCGATGACTTCGTGGCCACGCGCCTCTTCTTTCTCACGTTCAGGTGGACGCGCTCACGCGCGCCCGATGAGACCCGATTCCCACCGGGTCAGCAACCAAGGGTAACGACTACTCGGTCGGCTTCTTGCGCGACCGCGGGGCCGGCTTCGGCTTGTCGGACCGCTCGCCGAACTCGGGCTCGGTCATCGGCTCGACACTGCTGTCGTTCAACAGCGCGCGGGGCTCGTCGGCCTCATCCGCGACCGGCTCGATCTCCTCGACGACCTTGGCGATCGTCTGGCTGTGCACCCGCAGCTTGGTGCCGGGCGTGGTCTCGATGATCGCTTCGTTCTTCTCTTCGTCGACGGAGAGGAGGGTTCCGAAGATTCCCTGGCTGGTCATCACCTCGGCGCCGGGAACGATTTTCTCGCGCATGGTCTCGGCATCGCGCTTGCGGCGCCGCGAGCTGAGGAACATGAACACGATGAGCACGCCAGCGATGGCGATGAGTGCAAGGGACAGCGGATCTTCGAACACGAGAAAGCCTTCCGGGGATTGAGGGGTTTCGCGCGGAGCCTAGACAGCAGGGCTGCGCGAACCCCCTGAATCATATGCCATCGTCGAAGAGCCCCCCTCGGTCGGGCCGGCGCACCCCCAGGTGATCCCACGCCCGTCGGGTGGCGACCCGCCCGCGCGGCGTTCGGCTCAGCATCCCCACCCGCACCAGGAACGGCTCGACGACCGATTCGATCGTGTCGGCCTCTTCGCCCACACTCACAGCGAGGGTACTCAAGCCGACCGGCCCGCCTTCGAAGCGCGACACGATTGCCTCGAGCACCGCACGGTCGAGACGATCGAGTCCGATGGGGTCGACATCGTACAACTCGAGGGCGCCATGCACCGCGGACATCCCCGCTCCCCCGCCACGCACGAGCGCGAAGTCGCGAACGCGACGCAACAGGCGATTGGCGATGCGCGGGGTGCCGCGACTGCGGCTCGCGATCTCGCGCCGCGCGTCAGACGGAATGTCGAGTTCGAGCAACCGCGCCGCCCGGGCGAGCACTTCGTCGAGTTCGGCGTCTTCGTAGAACTCCAGATTCGCGGTGAACCCGAAGCGGTCGCGTAGCGGGTTCGGCAGCAGACCCGACCGAGTGGTTGCCCCGACGAGGGTGAAGGGCGCCAGATCAAGAGGGATGCTCGTGGCGCCTGCCCCTTTGCCGACCATGATGTCGATGCGAAAGTCTTCCATCGCGAGGTAGAGCATCTCTTCGGCGTTGCGCGCCATGCGGTGGATCTCGTCGATGAACAGCACTTCGCCCGGTACGAGGCTCGAGAGCAGCGCCGCGAGATCTCCGGCGTGTTGGATGGCGGGACCGCTCGACATGCGAAGGGGTCGCCCCGACTCGTGCGCGACGATCATCGCGAGCGTGGTCTTTCCGAGCCCGGGCGGACCGGCGAGCAGGATGTGGTCGGGCGTGCGATTCTGCATCGCTGCCGCGTCGAGCAACAGTTGCAACTGACCGCGCACCTTGGTCTGGCCGACGAACTCGGCGAGGCTGCGCGGCCGCAGAGCGCCCTCGAAGGCAATCTCGGCCTCCGACTCGGGAGCGGAGCGCCCGATCCCGGTGTCGACACTCCCGTCGTTCATGATCTCGTCGCTGTCGGGCAGGTCGGTCATGAGCGCACCTGTTGCGGTCCGAGCCGGGCCAGCGCCAATCGCAGCAGTGCGGGCACGGGCAACGCCCCGTCTTCCGTCGAGGTCTCGATGACCTCGTCAACGGCTTGCCCGGCGACCCGTTCGTTCCAGCCGAGGCCGACGAGCGCGGCGACGACGTTCTGGACGGTCGAGGATGCGGGGGCTGGCGCCGAGGGGATGCCGACCGGTGCGACGATCTTGCCGGCGAGCGAGACCACGATGAGTTTCGCGGTCTTCGGACCAATGCCCGACACCTTGCGGAACGGCGCATCGTCTTCGGTGGCGACAGCAGAAGCGATCTGGTCGGGAGTCAACGTGGCGAGCACGCCCAGGGCAGACTTCGGGCCAACCCCGGAGACCCCGCGGAGGAGGTCGAACATCTCGAGCTCGGCGGACGTCGCGAATCCGAACAGGCTCATGTCGTCTTCGCGCACGATGAGCGCCGTGTGCAGTCGCGCCTCACTGCCGACCCGCAGAGTGAGCGCGTGCTGAGGGGTGATCTGCACGGAGTACCCGAGCCCGCCGACATCCATCTGCGCATGCGATGTGGTCACGCTGAGCACCGTGCCACGCACCGAGGAGATCACGACGCCACCCTACGTTTGCCCGCCGACTTCTCGGCCTCCCGCCACGCACGCTGAGCCGGCGTCTCGCCGCCACCTGCACCCGCCGGTTGAGCAGCGCCCGCAGGGTGCCTGTCGAAACCGACACTCCCCCGCCATCCGTGGCATATCGCGAGCGCGAGAGCATCCGCGGCATCCGCTGGTTTCGGCACTTCATCCAACGCGAGGATGCGCATGACCATGTTGCCGACTTGGGCTTTCGCCGCCGAGCCATAGCCCGTGATGGCGGCCTTGACCTCGCTCGGGGTGTGGAGTCCGACCGGCAACCCGTGCTCGGCCGCGACCGCGAGCGCAATGCCGCTGGCCTGAGCGGTGCCCATGACGGTGCGGAGGTTGTGTTGTGCAAACACCCGCTCCACCGCGACGGCCGCCGGCGCGAACTCGACGATGAGCGCCGAGATGCCCCGCGACACCGCGAGCAGGCGCACCTCAAGCGGGTCAGCGGGGGGCGTACGGATGACACCCGCGTGTACGAAGCGCACGCGACGTCCGGCGCCGATCTCGACGACGCCTACTCCGCACCGGGTCAGACCCGGGTCGATCCCCAGGATGCGCACCCGGCCAGACTAATCGAACGAATGTACGAAAAGTGGTCTCGACACGCGGGCTGCGCCCGCTACTCGACCAGCGAGCGTGTCAGTCGTCCGCATCCAGTTCGGACTGCACCGCGTCGGTGATCTCGAAGTTGCTGAAGACGTTCTGCACGTCGTCGCTGTCTTCCAGCGCATCGATGAGCCGGAACACCTTGCGCGCCGTGTCGGCGTCGATCTCGATGTGCAGGTTCGGCACGAACTCGGCTTCCGCCGAGTCGTAGTCGATCCCCGATTGCTGCAGCGCGGTGCGAGCCTGCACGAGGTCGGACGGGTCGGTGACGACCTCGAATCCGCCGCCGTGGTCTTTGACTTCTTCGGCGCCGGCCTCCAGCACTGCCTCGAGGATCGCGTCCTCGTTGACGCCGTCCAGCTTGGTGATCGAGATGACGCCCTTGCGGCTGAAGTTGTAGGCGACGCTTCCCGGGTCGGCGAGGGTGCCGCCGTTGCGGTTGAGCGCGGTGCGCACCTCAGCCGCGGCGCGGTTCTTGTTGTCGGTGAGGCACTCGACGAGGAAAGCGACCCCGTTCGGGCCGTACGCCTCATACATGATCGACTCGTAGCTGATCGCCTCACCGCCGATGCCGGCCCCGCGTTTGATGGCGCGGTCGATGTTGTCGTTAGGAACCGAGGTCTTCTTGGCCTTCTGCACCGCATCGAAGAGGGTGGGGTTGCCCGCCATGTCGGCGCCGCCCATCTTCGCGGCCACCTCGATGTTCTTGATGAGCTTCGCGAACGACTTGGCCCGACGGCTGTCGATGATTGCCTTCTTGTGCTTCGTGGTGGCCCACTTGGAATGCCCGCTCACGGTGCTCCTTCTTGCTGTGCGAAAACCCTTGCGATCTTAGCTGGCGTGCCGGGAACCCCAGCCCTAGGCTCACGAGGTGCCTGCGCGATGGTTCCGTATCTCGTTTGCCGAGAACGCGTTCCGGCGTTTCCTCACTGAGATCGGCGAATCCCTCGAGTCGCTGCGCATCGGCACCGCGCTCAAGGCGATGACGGCGTTCTACACGGACGCCCGAGCGCAGCACGCCCGCATCCTCGACGACGGCGACGGCCTGCTCTGGCAGTGGGGGCCGGATGCCGACGCCACCCGGTTTACCGCAGGCATCACGCGACAGCTGATCCGGGAGGGCGACGACCAACCGATCGTGCAGGTGACGCTCTGCCTCGCCTACCGATGGACGCCGGCGCGGCGCGCTCTGGGCCGCGGCCACGCCTGGTGCTTCACCCCGACCGCGGTCGCCGACTTCGAGCGCAGCATCCGCCGATCTCAGGAGTTCCGTGCCGTTTCAGCGGCGGCGCCCGTCGAAGTCACGCTGCGCACCGACGCGCTCTAGCTCTCTTTGAGCCGTACCCCCGAAGACTTCAGCTCGAGCTGCGCGAGGCGACGCACCACGTCGGATTCCCCGCGGCGCCACGCCCCGAGCGCGTCGGCGTCGATGCTCGTGATCGCCGAGAGCTTCTGCGTCGTCAGGGCGCGCAGGGCGAGCAGGTCCATCCCGACGTCGGCCGCCACGATCGCTTTGACCCGGCCAGCCCGTCGGATGAAGAGGATGCGCGGCACGAGCCAGATGATGAGGATCGTCAGCACCGGCAGCGCGGCCGTTCCGATTCCCAGGGTCGTCGCGAGCTGCAGCACCGCGTCCTGCTGCGCCTGTCCGGCGGCCTCAAGTGTGGCGCCGGCCGCGCTGGCCCCGTCGAACGGCAGCCGGATGCCGGGGCCGATCAGCGGCACCCCGCCGAGCGTTTCGCCGACCTCGGTCATCGTCTCTCTGAACCCGGCCCCCGCATCCTCCATCTGCACCCCGAAGACGGCGAGGTTGTTGATGAGGGTGAACACGGTGTACCCGAACCAGACCCAGAGCGCGATCGCACCGAGCGCGAGCACGTCGGCGATGATCTGGCGGGTGCGGCGGCCGGCGAAATCTGAGTAGATCTTCATCCTCCGATCATGCCGCGAGAGCCAGCTCAGCGAAGGATCGGGTTATTGCAGGTCGAGCCTGTCGATCAGCCACGAACCACCCGAGTTGACGAGGTGGTAGGTGTACAGGTCGGTGCCTGGCTCGCCGTCGAGCACGTAGGTCTCACTTGTCGTCACCGTCGCGGTGTCACCGGTCACCGAGGTGCCGGTCACGGCGACCTGGTAGTCGGAGTAGGTGTCAACGAAGTTCTGCGCGATGGATTCGAAACCTTCACACGTCGGCTCGAACGACTCCTGGTAGGCCTCGGTCGTGATGCTCAGATAGAGCTCGCAGTCGACGGTGTCGAAGGCGCGGTCATAGGCGCCGATGACCTCTTGCGGACCCTTCGCGGCCCCGACGATCACGTTGAACACGACGACGACAGCCACGACGACGAGCAGGATGACGGCGAGGGCCGCACCACCGAGGATCCAGGGCAACTTCGACTTCTTCGTCGCGACCGGAAGCACCGCCGCGTCGGGAGTCGGCGTGACGGGAGGGGTGCCAGCGTCCGGCGGCGGGGTGCTCATCGCCCGATGCTACCGAGGAAGCGCTCGTGGAAGCGATAGTCGTCAGTGACCTCGGGGTGGAACGCGGTACCGAGGAGCACGCCCTGTTCCACTGCGACCACGCGACCGTCGTCGAGCGTCGCGAGTGCGCGAGCTGCAGGCCCGACCTCTTCGATGACGGGCGCCCGGATGAAGACCGCGTGCATCGGCGGATCGCCCAGCGCGGGAATGTCGAGGTCGGTCTCGAACGAGTCGTTCTGATTGCCGAACGCGTTGCGCCGCACGACGACGTCGAGTCCGCCGAACGTCTGCTGTCCCGCGATGGCATCGCGCACCGTATCGGCGAGCATGATGAGGCCGGCACAGGTGCCGTAGACCGGCATCCCGTCGGCGATGCGCTGCTTGAGCGGCTCCGCGAGACCGAAAGCGCGCGACAGCTTGTCCATCACGCTCGACTCACCGCCCGGGATGACCAGCCCGGCCACCTCGTCGAGTTCGGCCGCGCGGCGGACCGGGACGGCATCCGCCCCCAGTTCGCGGAGCACGAGCAGGTGCTCGCGGAAGTCGCCCTGGAGGGCGAGCACTCCGACCTTGGGAGCTGCTCTACCAGCCACGGTCGGCGAGGCGGTGCGGCGCCGGGATGTCGGCGACGTTGATGCCGACCATCGCTTCGCCGAGGCCGCGCGACGCGGCGGCGATCTCGGCGGGGTCGTCGAAGAACGTCGTCGCCTTGACGATCGCCGCGGCGCGGGCCGCGGGGTTGCCCGCCTTGAAGATGCCCGATCCGACGAACACGCCGTCGGCGCCGAGCTGCATCATGAGCGCCGCATCCGCCGGGGTCGCGACTCCGCCGGCCGTGAACAGCACGACCGGGAGCTTGCCCGTCGTGGCGATCTCGGCGACCAGGTCGTAGGGCGCCTGCAGCTCTTTCGCGGCGACGTAGAGCTCGTCTTTGGTCTTCGACTTCAAAGCATTGATCTCGCCGGTGATCGTGCGGATGTGCTTGGTCGCTTCCGAGACGTCGCCGGTGCCGGCCTCGCCCTTCGAGCGGATCATGGCCGCACCCTCGGTGATGCGCCGTAGTGCCTCGCCGAGGTTGGTGGCACCGCAGACGAACGGCACGGTGAACTTCCACTTGTCGATGTGGTTGACGTAGTCGGCGGGCGACAGCACTTCGGACTCGTCGATGTAGTCGACACCGAGCTGCTGCAGCACCTGGGCCTCGACGAAGTGGCCGATGCGGGCCTTCGCCATGACCGGGATCGATACGGCGGCGATGATGCCATCGATGAGGTCGGGGTCGCTCATGCGCGCGACGCCACCTTGCGCCCGGATGTCGGCGGGAACTCGCTCCAGCGCCATGACCGCGACGGCGCCGGCATCTTCGGCGATCTTCGCCTGGTCGGCGGTGACGACATCCATGATGACGCCGCCCTTGAGCATCTCGGCGAGTCCGCGCTTGACGCCCTTGGTGCCGAGCTCCTGGCGAGCGGAGTCCGGCGTCGTCTCTGTCGTGGTCATAACTATCGATTCTACGTTCGTTCGGCACGGGCGGCCGCGGCCACCCGGAGGGCTCTGGCCTCGGGGGCTGGGCGCGTCTACTTCGGCCCCCGCGCCGACGGCGTTCACAGCGACGACCCGTCAACTCGAGACACAACTCTCGGAAATCTTGAGGCTCAGCCACGTCTCGTCGATGAAGTATCGGATTCCCGAGAGTTGGGATCGCACTGTGCCCGTGCGCGCCCACCCGATTGCTGTGTCGACGTGGGCTGCGCGGCCACTCAACCCGTAGGTCGAGGCCAGGCACCAGCGATCTCGTCGCGCACTTCGCCGAGCAGCCGCGGGATCGCTTTCGTGCGCGCAACGATCGGGAAGAAGTTGGAGTCGGTTGCCCAGCGCGGCACGACATGTTGGTGCAGGTGCGCGGCGATCCCGGCCCCGGCGATCGCGCCCTGGTTCATGCCGAGGTTGAAGCCGTCGGCCCGCGCGGTCTGCGTGAGCACCCGCATCGCGGTCTGCGTGAGCGCCCCGATCTCGGCGACTTCCTCGGGCGTTGCGCTGTCGTAGTTTGCGATGTGGCGGTACGGCACGACCAGGAGGTGGCCGCTGTTGTAGGGGAAAAGATTGAGGATGACGTACGCCACCTCGCCGCGATGCACGATCAGCGCCTGCTCGTCGGTGAGCGTCGGCGCGGTGCAGAACACGCAGTCATCACCCGGCGAATGGGCGCCCTGCTCGATGTAGGCGATGCGGTGCGGCGTCCAGAGCCGCTGAAAGCCGTCCGGGATGCCGGCGAGCCCGGCCGACGACTCAGCATCGGGGTACTCGCTGCCGTCGTAGTCACGGGACATCTCAGACCTGCGCGTGGGTGTCGATGGCCTCGTGGATGCGGGCGACGGCATCCTCAATCGCCACGCCGTTGTCTTGGGTGCCGTCGCGGAACCGGAAGCTGACGGTGCCCGCCGTGCGGTCGTGCTCCCCCGCGATCAGTTGGACCGGCACCTTCATGAGGGTGTGGGAGCGGATCTTCTTCTGCATCCGCTCGTCGCTCACATCGAGTTCGGCGCGCACCCCCTCGGCCTTGAGTCGGTCGACAATCTCACCCAGGTAGTCGGCGAACTCCTCGGCGACCGGGATGCCGACGACCTGCACGGGCGAGAGCCACACCGGGAACGCCCCCGCGTAGTGCTCGAGCAGAATCGCGAAGAACCGCTCGATCGAGCCGAACAGTGCACGGTGGATCATGATCGGCCGCTTCTTCTCGCCATCGCGATCGGTGAACTCGAGCTCGAACCGCTCGGGCAGGTTGACGTCGATCTGCACGGTCGACAGCTGCCAGACGCGGCCGATGGCATCGCGAGTCTTCAGGTCGATCTTCGGTCCGTAGAACGCGGCCTCGCCGGGCACCTCGGTGTATTTCAACCCGCTCGCCTGCGCGACATGGCGAAGCGCATTCGTCGAGTACTCCCAGAACTCGTCCGACCCGATCCACTTCTCTTTCTCGTCGTCGCGCATCGAGAGCTCGAGTTCGAAGTCGTCGAGGCCGAAGTCACGCAGCATCGAGATGACGAAGTCGAGCACCTTCGCGGTCTCACCCTCGAGCTGCTCGGGGGTCACGAAGAGGTGGGAGTCGTCTTGAGTGAAACCGCGCACGCGGGTGAGCCCGTGCAGCGCGCCGGATAGCTCATTGCGATACACCGTGCCGTTCTCAGCGAGCCGCATCGGCAGGTCGCGGTAGCTGCGGCCGCGTTCCTTGTAGATGAGGATGTGCATCGGACAGTTCATCGGCTTCAGGTAGTAGTCGACGCCCGGCTTGGTGACGTTCCCCT
>NZ_JANMSQ010000256.1:0-11126 GCF_031389465.1 Pseudolysinimonas sp. | reverse complement strand
TGAGCGCGCCGCCGATGGCAGCGTCGTGATCGTCGACCTGAAGACCGGCAGCCCGGTGACCAACCAGGCGAAGATCGACGCCACCGCCCAACTCGGTGCGTACCAGCTCGCGTATCGGGCGGGCCTGTTCGACGACGTGCTCGCCGAACTCGGGGAGCACCAGCCGGGCGGCGCGAAGCTGCTCTACGTCAAGTCGGGCGTCGACGGCAAGACCTACCGCGAGGGCGTGCAGGCGCCGCTCGGCGACGAGGGGCTCGAAGCCTTCCGCGAACGCATCCGTCAGGTGGCGATCGGGATGGCGGCGGCATCGTTCGAGGGTGCGCTCGAGGTCGGCGGCTATGGCCTGGGCGCGGTGCCCGAGTTGCGCCTGCATCGCGTCGGGGCCGTCAGTGGAGCGTGAGGGGTGCGGACCGTGAGCTCACCCGTCAACTCCATCGACATCGCCGAGGCACTCGCGGCGGTGCGCGGGGCGTCGCCGCAGTACCCGACGGCACAGCAGCGGGCGGTCATCGAGGCGCCGCTGGCTCCCGCCCTCGTCGTCGCGGGTGCAGGGTCGGGCAAGACCGAGACGATGGCGAACCGCGTGCTGTGGCTGCTCGCCAACGAGCTCGTCGAGCCGGCGCAGGTGCTCGGGCTCACGTTCACCCGCAAGGCGGCAGGTGAGTTGGGGCTGCGCATCCGCGAGCGCATCGCCGAACTCGACACCGCCGGGCTGCTGCCAGCGCGGGATGTCTTCGACGCCCCGGCAGTGGCAACCTACAACTCGTTCGCGAACACCCTCTACCGCGACTCCGCGATCCTGCTCGGTCGAGAGGGCGACGCCCCGGTGCTCGGCGAGGCGGCGGCCTGGCAGCTCGCGCGGGGCGTCGTGATCCGCAGTCGGGATGCGCGGTTGCCAGATATTGGCAAGAACCTCGATGCGCTCACCAAGGCTGTGCTCGCCGTCGCCCGAGGAGTCGCCGAGCACGCCGGAGATCTCGACGAGCTGCGCGCCCTCGGCGCCCGGCTCGGGGCACTCGCGGAGTTGCCGACGAATGACCCGGTCGATCGCTTCGAGCGGCTGCCCGCCGTCGAACTTGCCGAGCAGCTCGGAGCCCTCGGAGTGCTCGCCGACCTCGCCGCTGACTACGACGCCGAGAAGGTGCGCCGCGGCGTCGTCGAATACGCCGACCAGGTCGCCCTCGCCCTGCGCATCGCGCAGAAGCAGCCCGCCCTCGGCGACGACCTCCGCGACCGCTACCGGGTGGTGCTGCTCGACGAGTATCAGGACACCTCGGTCGTGCAGACCCGCCTGTTGGCGGAACTCTTCCGCGGGTCGTCGGTGATGGCGGTCGGTGACCCGAACCAGTCGATCTACGGGTGGCGCGGGGCGAGCGCCGCGAATCTCGACCAGTTCGCCACGCAGTTCATGGACACTGCGTTTGGCGCCGAGGCGCGTTTCGCCCTCTCGACGAGTTGGCGCAACGGCACCGGCATCCTGGCTGCAGCGAATCATCTCGTCGCCCCGTTCACCGGCCGCGGGGTCGCGGTCGAGCGGCTCGAGGCGAGCCCCGTTGCGTCTGATCGCAGGGTCGAGGTGGTGTTTCCCGAGACGGTCGCCGAGGAGGCTGCCGCGGTCGCGGACTGGCTCGCCGCGCGAATCGACGCAGGGGTTTCGGAAACACCGCCGAGCGCCGCGATGCTATTGCGCGCCCGCGCCACGCAGCCGTACTTTCTCGCGGCGCTGCGGGAGCGTGGCATCCCCTTCCACGTACTCGGGATCGGCGGGCTGCTGGCCGAGCCCGAGATCGCCGACCTGGTGTGTGTGCTGTCGGCGATCGGCGACCCGGCCGCGGGCATCCAGCTGTTGCGGGTGCTCGCCGGCTCGCGCTTCCGGGTCGGGGTCTCCGACCTGCACGCGCTCAACCGGCTCGCCGTGTGGCTGCGCTCGCGCGACCACACGCAGCACAAGCACGACGACGAGGTCCGGGAACTGCTGAACACCGCCGTCGCGCCGGGCGAGGGGGGCTCGATCGTCGACGCGCTCGACTTTCTGAGCTCAGCTCCCGCCGGACACGTCGCACTCGAGAACTTCAGCGAGACCGGGCTGGAACGGTTGCGGGATGCCGGCTCCACCCTCGCCCGGCTGCGGGCCCGCGTGCGCCTCGACCTGCCCGATCTCGTGGCCCTCGTCATCCAAGAGCTGCGCCTCGACATCGAGGTCGCGGCAAACGAGCACCGGGTGCTCGGCTCGGCGAATCTCGACGCGTTCACCGACGCGGTCTCGGGGTATCTGGCGATCGCCGAGATCGCGACGCTGTCGGGATTCCTCGGCTGGCTGCGGGAAGCCGAGCTACGCGAAGACCTCTCGCCGCGCCCCGAGCCGCCGGAGCCGGGCACCGTGCAGGTGCTCACCGTGCACGGAGCGAAGGGTCTCGAGTGGGATGTCGTCGCGGTGCCACGGATGGTGACCGACGAGTTTCCCGCGAAGCCGCGCGAGGGCTTTCAGGGCTGGCTTGGCTTCGGGCAGTATCCGTGGCCGCTGCGCGGCGACGTCGCCGAGCTGCCGCACTTCGAGTGGGAGGGCGCGACCACCCGCAAGGAGCTGCTCGACGCGCAGAAGCAGTTCAGCGCTGGCGTGCGACAACGCGCGCTCGACGAGGAGCGTCGGCTTGCCTACGTCGCGGTCACCCGCGCCCGGCACGACCTGCTGCTCTCGGGATCCTTCTGGGCGACGCAGACCAAGCCGCGCGAGCCCGGAGTCTTTCTGCGCGACCTCGCCGAAGCGGGCCTGGTGCCTGCACTGCCCGACGCAAGCACGCACGACGAGAACCCGCTCGGCGACGACCTGGAGCGGATCGTCTGGCCGCTCGATCCGCTCGGATCCCGGCGGCAGGCCGTCGAGTGGGCCGCCGGGCAGGTGCGAGCCGCCGAACCCAAGCTCGCCGGCCCGTGGACGCGCGACCTCGAACTGCTGCTCGCCGAACGGGAGGCGCGGCTCGCGGCCACCCGGGTGGCGATCCCGACGCGCGTTCCGGCATCCCGGTTCCACGACTATGTCACCGAGCCCGAGCGCGTCGCGAGTGAGTTGCGTCGCCCGATGCCCGAACGACCGTTCTCGGCGACCCGGCTCGGCACCCTCTTTCACGCCTGGGTCGAACAACGCTTCGGGTTCGGCACGGGTGCTGACGAGATCGATGCCCTCGGTGATGATCGGGATGTCGGCGCCGAGGTCGGTGGGGCAGACCTCGAGGCGTTGCGGGAGAGGTTCGAGGCCTCGGAGTGGGCGCAGCGACGCCCGCTCGAGGTGGAGCGTGAGATCCATCTGCCGTTCGACGACCGCATCGTGATCTGCAAGATCGACGCGGTGTACGAAGAGCCTGACGGTCGGGTGCGCATCGTCGATTGGAAGACGGGGCGAGCACCGAAAGACGCCGCGGACCTCGAACGCAAGCAGTTGCAGCTCGCCCTCTACCGGCTCGCCTACGCGCGGTGGGCGGGAATCGACGAGACCAAAGTGGATGCGGCGTTCTACTTCGTCGCCGACGATCGCGTGCTCGAGCCCGACCGCATCGACTCCGAAGACGAGCTGCTCGCCCGGTGGAGAGCCGCCGTAGGCTAGAAGTCGGAAGGGGCAGTTCGGTGAGCATCGGCGGTAGTGACCCGGCCCTCACCGCACCCATCCCGATCCAGCCGGGGCGCACCTCCACCCGTGACATCGTCGCGATCTTCCGGGTGCGCAACTTCAAGCTGCTGGTCACCTCGATCTTCTTCGCGAGCATCGCGCTGTGGATGACGCGCATCGCGGTCGACTGGCTGGTGCTCGAACTCACCGGCAACCTCGCCCTCGTCGGCCTCGCCGTCACGTTGCAGTTCGGACCGACGCTGCTGCTCGGCGCGTTCGCGGGCGTCGTCGCCGACCGGTTCTCGCGCCGCGCGATCGTGCTGCTCATGCAGAGCGTGGTGTTCTGCGGCGGGGCGACCCTCGCGGTGCTGGCGATTCTCGGCGCGGTCGAGCTGTGGCACGTCTACCTCGTCGCCGCGGTGTCGGGCGTCGCGGGCGCGCTCGAAGGGCCGGCCCGTAGCGCCCTGATCGGCCAGATCGTCGACGCGCCACGCCTGCGCACCGCCATGAGCCTCAACGCGAGCGCCTTCCACATCGGCGGACTCATCGGGCCGGCGGTGAGCGGCATCCTTATCGGGGTCGTCGGCTCGGGCTGGTCGATCGGGGCCGCCGCGCTCGCGACGCTCGTCAGCATCCTGGCGTTCTCGCTGTTCCGGTCGCGTGACCTGTCGCCCGTCGTGCGGCCGGCGGAAGGTGCGGGCGGAGTGCGGGTCGCCCTGCGGTACATCCGCAGCAAGCCGACGATTCTCTGGCCGATGGTGCTCATCGCGTTCGTCGCGACGTTCGGGATGACCCTCCCGGTGCTTTTCACGGCGGCGGCGGGCGACCGCGGCTTCGACACCGGGTCGGCCGGCTACGGGCTGTACACGTCGCTCGCGGCGGTGGGCGCCGTGGCGGGCGCGATCGCCTCGGCGCGACGTCGATCGGTGCGGCTACGTTCGATCGCGCTCCTCACGGGCGCCTACGGTGTCGCCATCCTGCTGGCCGGGGTCGTGCCGGTCTACGGGGTGTTCCTCGCGGGCATCGTCGCACTCGGCGTGCTGCGACTGCTGTTCGCGATCGGCGCGGAGTCAATGGTGCAACTCTCGACCAACCCGTCCGTGCGCGGCCGCGTGATGGCGATCTACCTCGTGCTGCTGATGGGCGGCCAAGCGGCGGGCGGCGTCATCATCGGCTGGGTCGCCGAGGTGCTCGGGATGACGGTCGCCTTCGTCGTCGCCGGGGGGATGCCGCTGCTCGCCGCAATCGTCGTGGCCATCATCCTGGCGCGCCGCCACCAGTTGACGATCTCAGTGAACCTGAGTGACTTTCGCCGAGTTGTGCGGATCGTGAAGCGGCCACGTCAGCCGAAATCGTTGTCGGTACCGTCCCAGAGTTCCGACAGTTCGACCGACTCCGCGCCCTGATCTTTCAAGTAGCGACCGGCTCCGCGATCGCCTTCCGCCGACGTCGCGGCGGCCAGCCAGTGGTCGCGGCCGATGACGACAGGATGTCCGGGTCGGCCGTCGTACGTCGCGCGGCGGAGCGTGGCCGGGCCGACGGGTGCCGTGAGAAGCCGTCCGACCGCGGCGGCGGGGAGTCCGGGGAGGTCGACCAGAGTCACGACCGCTGCGGTGGCCTCGGGTGGTGCCGCGGTCAGCCCGGCGCGGAGCGACGCGGAGAGCCCGGCTGCCCAGTGCTCGGCCACGACGACCGTCGCCTCCGCGGGAACCAGGGCGTGAGCGTGCGCCGCGTCAGCCCCCAACACGACGAGCACCGAGTTGCAGCCGCCGTCTCGCAGCGCTGTCACTGCACGGTGCAGCCACGGCATCCCGTCCGCGTCTCGGCGGAGCACCTTCGGCCCGCCCGCCCGGGTGCCGGCGCCCGCTGCCAGCACGATGCCGACAACCCGAGGCGGAGGGACGCTCATGGCTACAGTTGAGCACGTGAGCGAGCCCAGCATCCAGCCGAGTATCGAGCCAACGGTGGAGCAGCTGCGCGCCGCCCTCGGTGTCGAGCGCTGGGTCGCCGAGGTGTACGCAGGCGGCCCGTACGCCGACCTGGAAGAGCTGCTCGAAGCGGCGTCAGACGCGGCCTCACCGCTCACACCAGCCGACGTCGAAGAGGCACTCGTTCATCACCCGCGCATCGGCGAGAAGCCTGCCCACGGCGCGACCGGAGCCGACCACAGCCGCCGCGAGCAGGCGTCGATCGACGCCGACGACCCGCACCTCGCCGAACGCGTGGCCGCCGGAAACGCCGCCTACGAACAACGGTTCGGGCGCATCTTCCTGATCCGGGCTCTCGGCCGGTCCCGCGCCGAGATCCTCGCCGAACTCGACCGCCGCCTCACCCTCGACGACGCCGAAGAGTTAGTCATCGTCGGCGACCAGTTGCGCGAGATCGCGCTCCTTCGACTGACCGGAATGTTCCGATGAGCCAGGTCACCACCCACGTTCTCGACACCGCCGCCGGCCGCCCCGCTGCGGGCATCCTGGTGCGCCTCCTCGCCGACGGCGAACTGCTCGCGTCAGGGGAGACGGATGCCGACGGCCGCGTGTCCGACCTCGGCCCCGAGGCGCTGGCACCCGGCGACTACCGCCTCGAGTTCGATGTCGCCACGCCCTACTTCCCGCGCATCACGATCGACTTCAAGGTCACCGATGCCTCGCACCACCACGTCCCCGTCCTTCTCAGCCCGTACGGCTACACCACTTACCGGGGCTCCTGAGTTCGCCTTCCCGCTGGTTGAGTAGCGCCGCCAAAGGCGACGCGTATCGAAACCAGGAGCGCAGACATGTGGGTTTCGATACACCGCGCTGCGCGCGGCACTCAACCCGCGGAGGATTAGTAGTTCGTACGGTCTTGGTTGCTCAGCCAGGCTTGAAAAGGCTGCTCGGCAGTTGGGAGGCGCAGGGTGTGGACGCGCACGTCCCAGGTGGAGCGGTCGCGGGTGAAGAGGTCGTAGAAGTCGCGGTCGTCGAATCCGCCGCGGGCGGCATCGTGGCGGTCGGCGGCATAGAAGACCCGGTCGATGCGGGCCCAGAGGGTGGTCGCCATGCACATCGGGCAGGGTTCGCACGAGGTGTAGAGCGTGGCGCCGGGCAGGGCGAAGTCGCCGATGCTCTGGCAGGCGGCGCGGATGGCGACCACTTCGGCGTGGGCGGACGGGTCGAGGTCGCGGGTGACGCGGTTCTGGCCTTCGCCGATGACGACACCGTCGGCTGAGACGACGATTGCGCCGAACGGGCCGCCGCCGGCCGCGACATTGGCGGTCGCCAACTCGATGGCACGCTCGAGGAACGCCCGGTCGGCATCCGTCGCGAAGCCGCCAGCGGATGTCACGCGAGGCCCGCCGAGTGCTTCCAGGCGTCACCCGCGGGTGGGGCTTCGTCGCGCGCGATGGTCGCCTCGATGAGCCCGTAAGGGCGGTCGGCGGCGAAGAAGACTTCGTTCGGATTATCCATCGAGAAGGGTGCGAGGTCGACGACGAAGTGGTGCTTGTTGGGTGCCTTCAGGCGGATTTCGCAGATCTCGGGCACGGCATCCAGCACCGCTGTTCCCATCTGCCAGAGGGTCTGTTGCAGTGCGAGCGATTGCAGGGTCGCGAACTGTTCGATGAGGTGCGCGCGGATGACGGGGAAGACGGCGTCCCAGTCGACCTCCGTCGTGGCGAACCGCCATTTCGCGATGACCGCGGTCGCCATGACGCGGTCGTGGGTCTCGGGCAAGGTGGTGTATTCGTCGCTGAGGAATCCGGCGAACTCGGAACCCGTGGATTTCAGCAACACCAGGTCTTTCACCCCGCCGATCACGTACTCGCCGGTCGCGTCGACGGTCACGGCGGCGGTGCGCACCTCGGGTCCGCGTCGCACCCAGGTGTGGTCGTGTTCCGCGGGCTTTCCTGAGGGATCAGTGCCCGCGACGGCGCGATCCCAGGCGTACTCTTCGATCTCGATGCGCGCACCGTCGATCGGCGCGACGTCGTGCACGAAGTGCCGGGCGAGGGCGAGCCCGAACGCTTCGGGGCTCGCGACGCCGTGTTTCTTCGCGAACGCGTAGACGGTGTTCTTCTGGGTGTCGGTCGGCAGCACGGTCGACTGGTCACCGGTGAGGTAGGCCGCCTCGAACGCACCGCGCATCGCCGTCGTGACGTTGAGGTCGCGGAGCTCGTGGCGCGCAGCATCCCGCACGACCCGCACGATGCGGTTCTCGGCTTTGCCGTACTGGTGGTCCGTGAGTACATAGCCCATGTGCTCAATCCTCTCGTGGTGAAGCAATTTGCCCGAGATGGCGGTCTTTTCGGGGTCTTAGTGCGCCATCTTGGGCAAATAGCCGATGGTTCAGGGGGTCAGGAGCACTCCCGCACCCGGGTCGGCGCCGCGCAGGAAGGTGCGGCGCACGACTCCGCGCAGTTCGGTGCCGTCGTAGGCGGTGACGGGATTCTTGTGCAACAACTCCGAAGCATGCACCGTGAACCGCTCGTTGGGGGCGAAGACGACGAGGTCGGCATCCCGACCCTGCTCGATGAGCCCCTTTTGCGACAGACCCGCGAAGGCGGCGGGGGCGGTCGACATCCAACGCACCACGTCGTCGAGGGGCACGTCACGTTCCGCCGCCGCCGTCCACACCGCCGCGAGACCGAGCTGCACGCCCGCGATTCCGCCCCAAGCCTGGGCGAAGTCGCCGTCGCCCGCGAACTTCAGGTCGGCCGTCGAGGGGGAGTGATCACTCACCACGAGATCGATGTCGCCGTCGCACAGCGCCTGCCAGAGGGCATCCCGGTTCGCTTCGTCCCGGATCGGCGGAGCGCACTTGAACTGCGTGCCGCCGTCGGGGATGGTTTCGGATGCCAGGGCGAGATAGTGCGGGCAGGTTTCGACCGTGATCGGCAGCCCCTCGGCGCGAGCGGCCCGCAGTTCGGGTAGCGCGGCAGCCGACGACAGGTGCAGGATGTGCGCACGCGTGCCCGTGCGACGCACCCCCTCGATGACCCGCGAGATGGCGACGACCTCCGCCTCGTCGGGGCGGGACGAGACGTAGGCGTCGTAGCCCGCACCGCCGGCATTCGCCGAAGCGTCGAGAACCCCCGGGTCTTCGGCGTGCACCAACAGCAACCCGTCGAACGTCGCCAACTCCTCGAGGGCGGCATCGAGCTGGGCTGAGTCGAGATGACCGAACTCGTCGACGCCGGACGGTGCGAGGAACGCCTTGAATCCGAACACCCCGGCGTCGTGCAGGGCGCGCAGCGACCCGAGGTTTCCCGGAACGGCTCCACCCCAGAATCCGACGTCGACGCACGTCTGAGTACGGGCCGCGGCACGCTTCACCTCAAGCGCCTCCGGGGTGACCGTGGGCGGGATGGAGTTGAGCGGCATGTCGATGATCGTCGTGACACCGCCGGCAGCCGCGGCCCGGGTCGCCGACGCGAAACCCTCCCACTCGGTGCGGCCAGGTTCGTTCACGTGTACGTGCGTGTCGACGAGTCCGGGCAGCAACACCTCGTCGGCCGCGAGCTGGACGCGCTGGGTGGCCTCGAAGTGGGCGCCCGCGGGTGCGATGGCCGTGATGCGCCCGTCGCTCACCGCGACCTCGACGTCAGTGAACGTCGGGGGGTGGTGATCCAGGGCGACGAGCGCCCGGCCCGAGATCACGAGGTCATAGTTCACGCGCCGCCCCCGAGCTGTGTGGCAGTTCCGCTCGTGCCGAGCGAGAGAGAGATCTCAGCGAGGGCACGGGCGAACTCGGCTTCGCCGCCGTGCCCGGTGCCGCCCGAGAGGTTCACACCGACGACGCTATCGAGCGCGAGGAAGCCGCGCCCCAGTTCGACGGCAGCGGCGATCCCTTCGGCACGCGGGTCGGCGGCGGCGAGGATTCGGTCCAGATAGCCCGGCGGGAGTACGAGGGTCGTGAACGACTTCAGCAGCTCGGCCGATGCGTGGTCGAGCACGATCGGAATGCACGGGATGAAGCCGAGCGTCGACCCGAGTGCCCGGGCTGACGCGATGAAGGCGGCGACCGGCTCGACACCCCCGGAGTGGTTGACGAAACAGTTTTCCGCGCCCGCGCGCTCCTTCTCGAGCAACCGCGCGGGGCGACGTTCGACGGGTGGGCTGGCCGGGGCTTCGGCGACCGAGACCAGGTGCCCGGCGGCGCGGGCGAGGGATGCCGCCTGCGTCGAGTCGAGGTCGAACACCGGGGCTGCGTCCGGCCGCGACCCGGTGCGGGTGTGGTCACCCGTCACACAGTGAACGCCCGAGACTCCGGCGTGGGCGAGGGCGGCGAGCTCCGCCTCCATCGCGACCCGGTTGCGGTCGCGGCAGGTGAGACCGCTCCACACCTCAACCCCTTCGGCGCGAATGAGGGCGGTGCGATACGCGGGCGGGAACTGCACCCGCTCGCGTCCCGAGTCGCCGGCGAGCACGGCATCCACTGCTCCGCGCAGCGCAGCCGCGCACTCGACCAGGGAGGCGGCATCGAGGGCGCGGGCCGGGAAGTCGGCGACGACGATCTGCTTCGTCGCGAGCAGGGCGCGCATCCGCTCGGCTCCGGATGCCGGGGCCGTTGCCGCGGGAGCCGCGCCGTGCCAGCGCACCGTGGGTGCGTCGAGGAAAACGCAGCGACCGGGTCCGCCGTGGGGGGCTGCCACCTCGCAGGAGCCGTCGAACTCGACCCCGCCGCACGGGCCGTGCTCCATGTTCTTGGGGCAGGCCCGCCGTTCGAGTAGGTCAGCCGGCAAGGAGGCTCACCGTCCAGGTGCCGTCGGCCGTGCGGGTGTATTCGGTGCGGCGGCTCGCGGTGTCGGGGTTGCCGATCCAGAAGGTCAGCCGGGTGGGGCGCACGAGGTAGCCCGTCCAGGTCGGCGGCTGCCCGAACCCGTCGGCGTGGTCGTCGCGGAACGCCGCCCAGGCTCGCAGCCGGTCGGCGAGCGGAAGCCCCGCGAACTCGATCGTGTTCTGCCAGGCGAGCTGTTGCAGGTAGGCGGAGCGGGCGCGGAAGGCCCGGCGCAACTCGTCGGTCGGGGCCGGCTCGGCGATCCCCTGCACGGTGAGCTGACGGGCGCTCTCGGGGAAATGCAGCATGAGCGCTACCGCGGGGTCGGCGGCGAGCTGCCGCACCTTGCGCGAGCGCGAATCGGTATGGAAGTAGAGGCCGTGCTCGTCCCACTCCGAGAGCAGCAGGGTGCGGGCATCCGGGATGCCGTCTGCCGCCGTCGCGAGTGTCATCACCGGGCGCGCGGGATCGGCGTTCGAAGGCAGCCACTCGGCGAGCAGCTGCCACGGATCCTCGGGCCAGTTGTCTCGGATCTCGGCGTCACCCGCGAGGCTCACGGCGGCGGCTCGGGGTCGAAGGTGGCGATCTCGGCGAGCGAGGCGATTCCCTCCGCGACGAGCTGCGTCGCGAGTTGGGCACCATACTCCGCCGTGGCCCCGGTGGGGTCGCCGATCACGCCGCCCGTGCCGAAGTCGTCGGATGTCCACCCGAACTGCACCGGCGCGCCGGCGAACCCGATGCGTTGGTAGCGGGAGAGGTGCCGCGGGGT
>NZ_JANMSQ010000207.1:0-2483 GCF_031389465.1 Pseudolysinimonas sp. | reverse complement strand
ATTCGATCCCCTCGACGCCGCCGCCGGAGCGGCCGCGGTCGGCCTCGAGCACACCGCCGCCGAGGCCGCCAGCGCTCTCGAGCGTCTGCATGAGAAAGAGGCATCCTCGTGACCGTCGCCCCACTCCTGACCCGCGCGTTGCTCTACGGTGCGATCGTCGCCGTCGCCGTCGCCGTCGTGGCTGGCACCGCCGGTTGGCTGGCGTCGGGCCTTCCCGGGTTGCTCGGCGGGTTGCTGGGGGCGGCGCTCTCGGCGGTGTTCCTCGGGCTGACCGCCGTGAGCATGTTGGTCGCGGGTCGCGTCACCCGTGGGGATGCCGGAAACCCGTTGTTCTTCGGAATCGTGCTCGGCGTCTGGGTGCTCAAGCTCGTCGCCTTCGTCGTGGCGGCGATCCTCACGCGCAATTGGGATGCCGTCGATCCGGTCGTGTTCTTTTGGGCGGTCATCGCGGCGGTGCTCGGCTCCCTCATCGGAGACATCGTCGCGCTCGCTCGAACCCGTATCCCCTACGTGAGCGACATCGAGTTGCCGGGCGATCCGCCGAAGGTCCGCTGAGTGAGAATGTGGGCATCCGGCGGCGGAAGCGGCAACTCAATTCCTTGATAGGGTGAAGCGACCCTCCCCCAACAAATCGCCCGCGTTGTCGCGCCCGATTCAGGAGAAAGCCCCTGTTAGCTTCAATCCTCGCTCCGACCCTTCCGGCTACGGAGTGCCCCTCGGGCGAGTTCTGTGGGCCGTCGGTCGAAGAGTTCTTCCCGGAGCCGCTGCTCTTCATCGGCACCCCGTTCGAGATGAACCGCGTCCTGCTCATCCGCATGCTCGTCGTGGTCATCCTGATCCTGGTGTTCTGGGTCGGCACCCGGAACCTGAAGGTCGTCCCCGGCCGGGCTCAGGTTGTCTTCGAGGTCATCACCGGGTTCGTCCGCAACAGCATCATCATCTCCACCCTCGGCGAGAAGAACGGCCGGCGGTTCATGCCGCTGCTGTTCACGATCTTCTTCCTAACCCTCGGGCTTAATCTGACCGGCATCATCCCCGGACTTCAGATCGCCAGCACCGGCCTCATCGGCATGCCGATCATCATGGCCGTGGTCGCGTACGTGGTGTTCATCTACGCCGGCCTCAAGCAGCACGGCCTCCGCTACTTCAAGAACCAGCTGATCCTGCCGGGCGTGCCGATCGTGCTCACGCCGTTCCTTGCCCTGCTCGAGTTTCTGTCGACGTTCATCCTGCGCCCGATCACGCTGACCCTCCGACTCACCATGAACATGGTGGCCGGGCACATGCTGCTGGTGCTGTGCTTCCTCGCGACGCACTTCTTCTTCTTCACCGTGCTCGCCCAAGGCAACGCCCTCGGGTTGCTCGGCATCGGCACCTTCGCCTTCGGCATCGCCTTCACGCTGCTCGAACTGTTCGTGGCCGCACTGCAGGCGTACGTCTTCACCATCCTGACCGCCATCTACATCCAGTTCTCGGTGGCCGACGAGCACTGAGATCACCCATCTCGGCCTACCTAGAACCACCCTCGAAAGGAATCACCTGTGAACGTAGTCGGACAGCTCGCCCCCCTCGCCTTCGGCCTTGCCGTCATCGGCTCGGGTATCGGCGTGGGCATCATCGTCGGCAAGACGATCGAGTCGGTCGCGCGTCAGCCCGAACTGCAGGGTCGCCTGCAGGGCCTGATGTTCCTCGGCATCGCCCTCACCGAAGCTCTCTGCTTCATCGCGATCGCCGTCGCGTTCATCCCGTTCCCCGCCCCGTAAGCGGCACCCCACACCGTAAGGAGTCCGGATGCTGACCGCATTCGCTGTCCTCGCCGCTGTCGCGGAGGAGGAAGAGGCAAGTCCCTCGGTGCTGATCCCCGCGATCCCCGATCTGCTCTGGGGCACCATTGCGTTCGCGCTCATCCTGATCGTGATGATCTGGAAGGGTGTACCGCGCATCAACGCGGCGCTCGACGCTCGCACCGATGCGATCGAGGGTGGCATCAAGCGCGCCGACGAGGCGCAGGCCGAAGCCAACGCGGCCCGCGACAAGTACCAGGCGCAGCTCACCGAAGTGCGGGTCGAGGCCGGCAAAATCCGCGAGGAAGCTCGCGAAGACGCCAAGCAGATCCGCGCCGAGCTCGTCGAGCAGGCGCAAGCGGATGCCGCGCGCATCGTCGCGAACGCCCAGGTGCAGATCGAGGCCGAGCGGGCAGCCGCTCTCGCGTCGCTGCGCACCGAGGTCGGCACGCTCGCGCTCGACCTCGCGTCGGGTGTGATCGGCGAGTCGCTCACCGACGACAAGAAGGCCGCAGGGATCGTCGACCGCTTCCTGGTCGACCTCGCCGCGTCAGAGAAGGCGAAGGCTGGTCAGTAATGGGCTCCGCTTCCCGCGTCGCGCTCGCCGCGGCCATCACCGCTCTCGCCAACGAGAAGGCCGTTACGCGCGCCACGGGCGAGCAGCTGCTGTCGGCCGGGCGGGACATCGCGGGCTCCCCG
>NZ_JANMSQ010000132.1:0-8142 GCF_031389465.1 Pseudolysinimonas sp. | reverse complement strand
ATGTCGCCGCGGGGCTCGTTCGGCTTGGGTTCGATCGCGAACTTGAGGTCGTAGCCCTTGTCGAGCACGTACTGGCCCAGGAGGTTGACGGCCTCGCGGTAGCGCTCGAGGGCGCCGCGGATGTCCTTCGCAAAGTCGTACTCGCTGCCTTCGCGGCCGCCCCACATGACGAAGGTCGTGGCACCGATTTCGACAGCCAGGTCGATGTTGCGCAGCACCTTGCGGAGGGCGAAGCGACGCACGTCGCGGTCGTTGGACGTGAATCCACCGTCCTTGAACACCGGATGGCTGAACAGGTTGGTCGTGATCATCGGAATGATGAGTCCCGTATCGGCGAGAGCCTTCTTCAGCCTGTCGATTTCGTGTTGGCGCTCGGCATCGGTGCTCCCGAACGCGAAGAGGTCGTCGTCGTGGAACGTCATCCCGTAGGCGCCGAGCTCGGAGAGCTTGTGCACGGCCTCGACCGTGTCGACCGGTTCGCGCGTCGCGGAACCGAATTGATCCTGCGCACGCCAACCGAACGTCCACAGGCCGAACGAGAACTTGTCGTCGCGCGTCGGGGTGAGGGTCATAGGGTTATGGGTCCTTTGGTGGGTGCGCCAGCGCGACCGCTTCGCGCATCCTGGTCGACTTTGATCCTGGTGGCAACATAACAGATGACGCGGTGACTCGGAATGGGTCAAAGATTCCCCAATCGAGCCCGGATGGTAGTCCACACTGCGGTACCGTGATATGTTGCAAAAAACGTCAAATAGATCAACAGGGGAGCCGCTCCGGAGCGGCAGCTCCCCATGATCGCGTCGGGATCGCCGCTAGGCTGACCGCGTGACTGACCCGGCGCCGACCGTGGGGGCAAGCCCAGTTGGCCCGTTGAGTGCGGATGCCGTGGCGATTGTGCGCGCCGGGTACGCCTTCGAGGCCCCTGCGCTCGAGATGGGCGCTCTTGTGAACGGCGCCGCGCTGCCGGATGTGCCCGTGCGCATCCCGCTCGCCAT
This sequence comes from Pseudolysinimonas sp., assembly GCF_031389465.1. Taxonomy (GTDB): domain Bacteria; phylum Actinomycetota; class Actinomycetes; order Actinomycetales; family Microbacteriaceae; genus Pseudolysinimonas_A. The sequence goes on along the minus strand of NZ_JANMSQ010000132.1, from coordinate 7,147 downwards.
GGTCACCCGCCACGGCCTCGTAGCCGGCGCGACCGGAACGGGTAAGACGAAGACCCTCCAGCTTCTCGCCGAGCAGCTCTCGGCCGCCGGGGTTCCGGTCTTTGCCGCCGACGTCAAAGGCGACCTCTCGGGAATCGCGACGGAGGGAACGTCGGGCGAGAAGCTGCTCGCACGCACGGCGAGCATCGGTCAGCCCTGGGCGCCCCAGGCCGCGCCGACCGAGTTCTTCAGCCTCGGGGGTCTCGGCCCGGGGATCCCGGTTCGCGCGACGGTCGACCGATTCGGCCCGGTGCTGCTGGCCAAGGTGCTCGGTCTCAACGGAACCCAGGAGTCGAGTCTGCGGCTCGTCTTCCACTACGCGGGGAAGGCCGGGCTTCCGCTCATCGACCTCGCCGACCTGCGCGCCGTCGTCAGTCACTTGGTGAGCCCGGAAGGCAAAGGCGAGTTGGCCGAGCTCGGGGGCTTGTCGAAGGCGACCGCCGGGGTGATCCTGCGCGAACTGGTGACCTTCGCCGATCACGGCGCCGACGTCTTCTTTGGCGAACCCGAGATCGACGTGAGCGAGTTCTTGCGCCTCGCCACCGACGGGCGCGGAGTGGTCAGTCTGCTTGAGGTGTCGAGCGTGCAGGACAAGCCCGCGCTCTTCTCCACCTTCCTGATGTGGCTGCTCTCGGAGTTGTACCGCACGTTGCCCGAGGTCGGCGACCTTCGTCAGCCGAAGCTGGTGTTCTTCTTCGATGAGGCGCACCTGTTGTTCCGCGATGCCTCGAAGGACTTTCTCGCGGTGGTGACCCAGACGGTGCGGCTGATCCGCTCAAAGGGCGTCGGCATCTTCTTCGTCACCCAGACCCCCAAGGATGTACCCGGCGACGTGCTCGCCCAGCTCGGCAGTCGGGTGCAGCACCAGTTGCGGGCACACACCCCCGATGATGCGCGTGAGCTGAAGGCGACCATCTCGACCTACCCGAGCTCGGCGTACAACCTGACCGAGGTGCTGACCACGCTCGCCATGGGTGAGGCGATCGTCACGGTGTTGAACGAGAACGGCGCGCCATCGCCGGTCGCCTGGACGCGCCTGCGAGCACCGCAGAGTGCCATGTCGCCGACCCCGCAGGAACGGATCGCCGCAACGGTAAGCGCGTCACCACTGCTCGCACGCTACGGCGCCCTCGCCGATCCCGAGTCGGCTCGCGATCTGCTGGCCGCACGCATCCCGAGCGACCCTGAAGCGGCGGTCGCCGACCCGCCTCCCGAAGCCGGTCCTGAGCCTGCCGCCGCGCCGACAACAACTCGCGTGAAGCGTGCACCCCGCGACGACTCGAAGGCCTCGGGGGGCCGCCGACGCACGTCACTGGTGGGCGTGATCGTCGAGAAACTGTTCGGCCGCGCAGGCTGAACGTCGACCTCCGTGGCGAGGCGTCAGCCCATGATGGGCATGCCGAGGAGGGTCATCAATCCGACAGAGACCCCGACGCACGCGATGACGACAATGGCGATCAGCCCGGCCACGAGCCATGGCCGGTTTTCGAACCAGTACGCGCTCCCGGGGTAGGCGACGAAGAACTCGGAGAACGACATCGGCTCGTGCGCCACCCGCGCGGGAACCGGCAAGGCGTCGGCGACCTTCGTGAGGTCGCGAGCATGCCAGAACGTGCCCCGCAGCCGGAAGAGCCGTCGTCCGGCTGAGTCGCGAACGAGCAACTGCGGCACTGTCTCGGGCGATTGGCCGACGTAGACCGGCACGATATCGACCGCGGCGATCCTCTCGAGGGGAACCCGAACCATCGGACTGAAGATCCCGCGCCCTCGGAGCTCCCCGTCGGCGATGACCGCGTCGACGGTGAGTTGGCGGAACATCAGGATGAGAGCCACACCGACGACGATCGCTTGCGCAACGGCGACCCACAGCGCCTGGCCACGCGGAATCGCGAACCAGTAGAGCACCGACGAGACCGGAACGAGCACCACCAGGATCGAGATGAGTGCTGACACCAGAAGCGACCGACGCGGTACAACGCGCACGACGGTTTCGTCCGTCACAGACATGCTCTCCCCCTGTCGAGACCCGCCGCGAGCGCGGGTGGTATACGAGTGGCGATGGTGCAAGCGGTGCGAAATCTCAGCGGAGGATGGGGGATTCGAACCCCCGAGGGCTTTCACCCAACACGCTTTCCAAGCGTGCGCCATAGGCCACTAGGCGAATCCTCCGAAAGGACCCTCCGCGCACCCGTCAGAGCCCGGTTACCCTTGCTACGTTTCCGTCCTGGGGGAGTTGGCCTGGATGGCGCCACGCGGAGAGCCGTCTGCCAGTGTAGGGCCTCTGGCCGCCGACCAGTAAGCGCGGGGATCGCGTCATCTGCGGCGACTACTCTCATACCGTGGTCACCGCCCTCTACCGCCGCTACCGGCCGGAGACGTTTGCCGAACTGATCGGCCAGGCGCAGGTGACCGATCCGCTCCGCACCGCGCTCCGTACCGACCGGGTGAATCACGCGTACCTCTTCTCGGGCCCCCGCGGCTGTGGAAAGACGACGAGTGCGCGCATCCTCGCCCGCTGCCTCAACTGCGCGGAAGGGCCGACTGACACCCCGTGCGGTACCTGCGCGTCATGTGTCGAGCTGGCCCGAGACGGCGGCGGGTCGTTGGATGTCGTCGAGATCGACGCGGCTTCGCACAACGGCGTGGATGACGCCCGCGATCTGCGCGAACGTGCGGCCTTCGCTCCAGCTCGCGACCGCTACAAGATCTTCATCCTCGACGAGGCGCACATGGTAACCCCGCAGGGCTTCAATGCGCTGCTGAAGCTCGTCGAAGAGCCACCCGACCACGTCAAGTTCATCTTCGCGACGACCGAACCCGAGAAGGTCATCGGCACGATCCGCAGCCGCACCCACCACTATCCGTTCCGCCTGGTTCCGCCCGCGCAGATGCTCGATTACGTGCAGAAGATGTGCGCCGACGAACAGGTCGAGGTTGATGGCGGGGTGCTGCCGCTCGTCGTGCGCGCCGGGGGTGGTTCGGTGCGTGACACCCTGTCACTGCTCGACCAGCTCATCGCCGGCTCCGAGGGCGGCACGATTCAATACGAGCGGGCGGTCGCGCTGCTCGGCTACACGCACGGGGCTTTGCTCGACGAGGTCGTCGACGCGATCGCGGCACGGGATGCGGGGGCCGTCTTCGGCGCGATCGACCGGGTCATCCAAACCGGGCAAGATCCCCGCCGATTCGTCGAAGATCTGCTCGAACGACTGCGCGACCTGATCGTCGTGGCCGCGACGCGCGATGGCGCGTCCGCCGTGTTGCGCGGTGTGCCGCTCGACGAGATCGACCGGATGTCGGGGCAGTCCGCGGCCTTCGGTGCGGCGGAACTCTCCCGCGCCGCCGATGTCGTCAATTCCGCGCTCACCGAGATGACCGGGGCCACCTCGCCGCGCCTGCACCTCGAACTCATGGTCGCGCGCCTGCTGGTGCCGGCCGCCGACGAGACGGAACGCGGGGCGCTCGCCCGCGTCGAACGACTCGAGCGTCGGATGGGCATCGACGAACACCCGTCGATGCGTGCCGTACCCGACCGTCCGGCAGTCGAACCGGTCGACATCCGCACCGCTCGCAAGGCAAAAGAGCCGGCGGCCCCGGTGGCCGAAGACCCGACTCCGGCTGAGGTTCCCGTCGACGGAGAGCCCGCGCCGTCCGCCGCTCCGGTGTCGCTTCAGCAGATCAAGGATGCGTGGCCCGAGATCCTCGAGATCGTCAAGGACTCGAAGCGCAACGCATGGATGGCGCTCGCCGCCTCGACACCGCGTGCCTTCGTCGGTGACGTGCTCACTGTCGCGTTCGCGACCGAAGCAGACGTCGCTTCGTTCAAGCAGCCGCAGAGCCCCGGCGAGAGCGTGAGTGAGCAGCTGCGTGGCGCCATCCACCAGGTGCTCGGGGTGCGGGTGAAGTTCCTCGCTCGACACGAGGCGGGCCCGGTCGAAGCGGAGTTCGCCGAAGCGGAGCCCGCGGCCGACCAGCCCGCTGACGAGAACCCGCTGCCCCCGGCGCCCGAGTGGAACGTCGTGCAGATCCCGTCGAGCGAACCCGCCGTCGCCTCACCCGCCGCCCCCGAGCCGGCCGCCCCGGCACCTACCGAACCGCCGCCCGCACCGAAGGAGAGCGCGTCGGAGCGGCGCGCGCCGCAACAGAACACCGCCGACGGCAAGGCCCGCTACGGCGAAGCAGTGGTGCGCGAGATCCTCGGTGCGAGCTTCATCGAGGAGCAACCCCTCAACCCGACAGACGCGCCCGCGCCGCTCGCCTCCCTCGACGACTAGGAGTCCGGGCCATGTACGAGGGCATCGTCCAGGAGCTGATCGACGAACTCGGTCGCCTCCCCGGTATTGGGCCGAAATCGGCTCAGCGCATTGCGTTCCACATTCTGCAGACCGAGTCGTTCGACACGAAGCGGCTCGCGCAGATTCTCATGGATGTGCGCGACAAGGTGCGGTTCTGTTCGATCTGCGGCAACGTAGCCGAACAGGACACCTGCTCGATCTGTCGAGACCCACGCCGCAGCCCGGCGACCATTTGCGTCGTCGAGGAGGCGAAGGATGTCGTGGCGATCGAGCGCACCCGGGAATTCCGGGGGCTCTACCACGTGCTGGGCGGCGCGATCAGCCCGATCGATGGCATCGGACCCGACGACCTGCGCATCGCGTCCCTCGTGAAGCGCCTCGCGGACTCGACGGTGACCGAGGTGATCATCGCGACTGACCCGAACCTCGAGGGCGAGGCGACGGCAACCTACCTCACTCGACTGCTCGTGCAGCCTGGCTTGCGGGTGACGCGGCTGGCGTCGGGGCTCCCGGTCGGCGGCGACTTGGAGTACGCCGACGAGGTCACTCTCGGTCGTGCATTCGAGGGCCGGCGCACGGTGGAGGCGTGAGGTCGAAGCCTGACCTGGCAAGCTGGACTCCCGTGACCGCTTCAATCCTCCCCGTGACCACTTCGACCCGACTCGTCGCCTTCGATCTCGACGACACCCTCGCCCCGTCGAAGTCGCCGGTCGACCCGCGGATGGCCGAGCTGCTCGTGAAGCTCCTCGACGTCGTTGAGGTGTGCGTGATTTCGGGTGGGCAGTTCGGGCAGTTCCAGAGCCAGCTCGTCGACAATCTGCCGCTCGATCACCCCGAGGCGCTCGCAAAGATGCACCTCATGCCCACCTGCGGCACCCAGTACTACCTGTATCGCGACGGTTCGTGGGTGCAGCAGTACGCCGAGAACCTCACCGCCGCCCAGAAACAGGCGGCACTCGCGGCCGTTGAGGCCGAGGCGAAGCGGCTCGGGTTCTGGGAGAGCGAAACCTGGGGTCCGATCCTCGAAGACCGCGGCTCGCAGATCACTTTCTCGGCGCTGGGCCAGGCTGCTCCCGTCGATGCAAAGAAGGCCTGGGATCCGACGGGGGAGAAGAAGAACGCTCTGCGCGCCGCCGTGCAGCAGCATCTGCCCGACCTCGAGGTGCGCTCGGGCGGTTCGACGAGTGTCGACATCACCCGCCGCGGCATCGACAAGGCGTACGGGATGGCGAAACTCGCCGAGCTGACCGGCATCCCGTTCGGAGAGATGCTCTTCGTCGGCGATCGCCTCGATCCCGACGGCAACGACTTCCCGGTGATCGCCCTCGGAATCCCGACTCGCGCCGTCGAAGGCTGGGAAGACACCGCGGCCGTCGTCCAGCAGTTTCTCGCTGAGCGCGGCTAACAGTCCTCGAACAGGTAGGCCGGATCATCCGGAGTGGTGAGCTCGCGGTCGCGTAACACCGCTGAGCCGACCGCCGCGCAGGCGGCCGAGAGGAACTCGGCGGAGTACTCGATGTCGAACACGAGGTCGCCGTAGGCATCCGTGTAATCGGAGCACTCGTCGTAGCGGGCGCACTCCTCGGTGACCGCGAAGTCGAACCCCACCTCGTCGCGCAGCCGCTCCGACGACCCGGCGCCGTTCTTCTGCGCGATCGCCATTCCGAGCGAGTGGGCGACCCGCGCGTAGGCAGCGGCGAGCGCGATGTTGTGCTCGATCGTGAGTCGCCCGTCGGAGCGCGAGTACGAGTCGAGGTTGTCGATCTCGACGGCATCGAAGCCGCCGGTGAGGCACGACGCGACGACGGTGCCGAGCAGCGCCGCGATCTCGTCCCGCTTCGCTTGCGTAGAGGTGTCGAGCAGGTACTCGTCGGGCCAGCCCGGATCTGCTACCGGTAAGCCGTCGGCATCCCGCAGCACGAGCGACGGATGATCGGCCAGCCAGTGTTCGCCGTCGCCGGGCTGCGTCTGGAAGCCGTTGACGTAACAGATGTCGTAGCGGTTGCCGCCGACCGGCTCGTCGGTGGAGTCCCGGGCGACAACGGTGACGCCTTCGGGAGGGTCGTAGGCTCCGCCCAGTTGGTAGTCGAACGCCGCACCCGCCGGGGGCAGCGGGATGCCGGGGGCGGCTTCGATCCCGACGCAGCCAGCCAGCATCGTAGCCACCATGGCGGAGGCCAGGCCCGCCGTGATCCGCCGCCGTGTCATGCGGCCATTCTGGCGCGACTAAACTGGCCGCCGGGCGATCGTCCACCCATCTCACCCCAGGAGCACCACCGTGAGCCTCATCGTGCAGAAGTACGGTGGATCGAGCGTCGCCGATGCCGAAAGCATCAAGCGGGTCGCGAAGCGCATCGTGGAGACTCGCCGAGCCGGCAACGACGTCGTGGTCGCGGTGTCGGCGATGGGCGACACGACCGACGATCTGATCGACCTCGCGCACCAGGTGACGCCGCAGCCCGCCCCGCGCGAGATGGACATGCTGCTCACCACCGGGGAGCGCATCTCGATGGCGCTGCTCGCGATGGCGATCAAGAGCATGGGCTTCGACGCGCGGTCGTACACCGGCAGCCAGGCCGGCATGATCACCGATGATCGGCACGGGTCGGCCCGGATCGTCGACGTCACTCCGGGACGCGTGCGTGAGGCGCTCGACGACGGCGCCATCGCGATCGTCGCCGGATTCCAGGGATTCAACCGCGACAGCAAAGACATCACGACCCTCGGCCGTGGCGGGTCCGACACCACCGCGGTCGCACTGGCTGCCGCGCTCGGCGCCGACGTGTGCGAAATCTACACGGATGTCGACGGCG
>NZ_JANMSQ010000107.1:0-3752 GCF_031389465.1 Pseudolysinimonas sp. | reverse complement strand
CCTGGGTCGACTCGGCAACCCCGGGACCGCCGATGACGTGACGGCGGGCGGCCGAGACGACGTCGCCGAGTACCGCGGATGCGGTCTGCACTCCCCCGGCTCCGGCACCGTAGAACATCAGGCTGCCCGCCGCTTCGGCTTCGAGGAACACCGCGTTGTTGGCCCCGTGGACGGCGGCAAGCGGGTGGTCGAGCGGCACGAGCGCGGGGTGCACGCGGGCGCTGACCCCCTCGACTCCGGTCTCGGGATCGACGACGCGTTCGCACACCGCGAGCAGTTTCACGACGAAGCCAGCCCGGCGAGCGGCGGCGACCTGCTCGGTCGTGATCGAGAGGATGCCTTCCCGGTAGACGGACTCGAGGGGGACGGTGGTGTGGAAGGCGAGGCTCGCGAGGATCGCAGCTTTCTGCGCCGCGTCGTAGCCCTCGACATCTGCGGTCGGGTCGGCCTCGGCATAGCCGAGGCGCTGCGCGTCGGCGAGCGCCTCCTCGAGACTGTCACCGGCGGTGTCCATGCGATCGAGGATGTAGTTCGTGGTGCCGTTGACGATGCCGAGGATGCGCCGCACCCGGTCACCGGCGAGGCTGTCGCGCAGCGGCCGGATGATCGGGATCGCGCCGCCGACGGCCGCCTCGTAGTAGAGCTGGGCGCCGACCTGTTCGGCGATCTCGAACAACTCCGGGCCGTACGTCGCGAGCAGCGCCTGATTGGCGGTGATGACATCGGCGCCCGAGTTGAGCGCCAGTTCGAGGTACTCCCGCGCGGGTTCGAGGCCACCCATCAGCTCGATCACGATGTCGGCGCCGAGAATGAGCGAGCGGGCATCCGTGGTGAGCAGGTGCGCGGGGATCTCGGCGGAGCGCGGCGCATCGAGGTTGCGCACGGCAACGCCCACGAGCTCGAGCCCCGCGCCGACGCGTTCGCTCAGCTCGGCGCCGTGTTCGACGAGCAACGACGCCACCTGGGCGCCGACGGAACCCGCGCCGAGCAGGGCGATGCGGAGGTTGCGGTACTCGATCATGGGTTCACTCCAGCGTCTCTGCTCAGAAGATCGGCCTCGGTTTCGCGGCGCACGATGACGCGTGCGGCGCCATCCCGCACCGCGACGACGGCGGGACGGCCGAGGTAGTTGTAGTTGCTCGCGAGCGACCAGCAGTAGGCACCGGTCGCGGGCACGGCGACGAGGTCGCCCGGAGTGACGTCTCCCGGCAGATAGTCGGCGTGCACGACGATGTCGCCCGACTCGCAGTGCTTGCCGGCGATCCGTACCAGGGCGGGGTCGGCATCCGATTGCCGGTTCGCGATCCGTACCGAATAGTCGGCGCTGTAGAGGGCGGGGCGCACGTTGTCGCTCATACCGCCGTCGACGCTCACGTACTTGCGGGTCGCGGTGCCGTCCACCAACACGTCTTTGGTGGTGCCGACCTCATAGAGCGTGACAGTCGAGGGGCCGATGATGACCCGGCCCGGCTCGATCGCGACGACCGGCACCGGGATGTCGAGCTCGGCGCACTCGGCCGCGACCACCCGGGCGAAGTCGGCCGCGATGTCGGCGATCGGGGTCACGACGTCGGCGCTGGTGTAGGCGATTCCGAACCCACCGCCGAGGTTGAGTTCGGGCACCTCACCACCGGCGAGCAGCTCGGCGTGCACCGCAAGCAGTCGCCGCGCGGCTTCGGCGAAGCCTGCCGATTCGAAGATCTGCGAACCGATGTGCGAGTGCAGCCCGAGGAAGCGCAGCGATGGATGCGCACGGATCGCAGCCACGACATCCGCAGCGTCGGCGAGCGGGATGCCGAACTTCTGGTCTTCGCGCGCGGTCGCCAGATACTCGTGCGTCGAGGCATGCACGCCGCTGTTGATGCGCAGGCGCACGGCCTGCACCCGACCGTGGCGGTCGGCGGCGGTGGCAACGCGATCGATCTCGACGACACTGTCGAGAACGATCGCGCCCACGCCGAGGCCGACCGCTCGGTCGATCTCGGCGAGGCTCTTGTTGTTGCCGTGGAAGCCGAGCAGTGCCGGGTCGACTCCGGCGGCGAGCGCGACGGCGAGTTCCCCGCCGCTCGCCACGTCGATGCGCAGACCCTCCTCGACGACCCAGCGGGCGACCGTCGTGCACAGGAACGCTTTGCCGGCGTAGTAGACGTGTGCGCTCGAGCCGACGGCGGCGAACGCGGCACCGAAGGCGTCGCGCACCGCGACGGCCCGCGAGCGCACGTCGGCCTCGTCGACGACGTAGAGCGGGGTGCCGAACTCGGCGGCGAGCTCGGTCAGGGAGGCTCCCGCAACGCGGATCGCACCGTCGCCACCACGCACCGCAGAAGCCGGCCAGACGGCGGGAGCGAGCGCGTTCGCGTCATCCGGATGGGCGAGCCAGCCGGGTGCAAGAGGGGAGGCGGTCAAGAGGACGCTCACATGAGAAGAAGGGATCGGATGTGAGGCGAGCGGACCCGGCTTGGTCCCTGAAGCCCGCCCCAGTCTAATCCGACGGCGTCGTCAGCCTGCACAGACCCCGAGGGTCGCCAGTTCGGGCCCGCCGAGGGCTGCGCCGTCGCCGGTGATGCTCAGCACGAGCGCGTCGCCCTCGACGGCAGCATCCGTCAACACGAGCGCCTGCGGGAGGCTGCCTGCGACGCACACCGACTGCTGCTTGAGCAGGTCGCGCGCGAGGAAACCGAACAGCGGATCGTTGAGCAGCTGTTCGGCCGTGAACGTCGACTCGGCGACCGTCACACTCAACGGGGTGAAGACCAGCTGGCCCTCCGCCGCGGACGGGGTCAGCGACATCCCGACCGGAAGCGGCAGCCCGAAGACGCTGAACGCCGACGCCACGACGATGTCGGGATCGTCGAGTTCGATCGACTCGAGCTCGAGACCACTCAGACTGCCGGCGATTGACGCGAGGTCGCCCTCGTCGACCGAGAAGTCGACCCGCAGCACGTCGACCGGCTCCAGCTCGTCGAGCGGCACCCCCTCGGCATGCAGTTCCGCCGCACCGGTGAGGTCACCGAACGACAGCTCCGGCACCGTGACATCGACGCTCTGGATGCGGCCGGCGAGCGCCTGCAGGATGATCGACCCGCCCCCGAGGTCGACATCCACGTCCGTCTCTTCAGGCAGCTGCAGCACCTCGATGACGCGGGCGCGCACATAGTCCCGGGCATAGTCCTTCGCGATGCCGTCGGCGACGAGGAACGCGATCAGGCCGAGCAACACGAGGATGCCGACGACGATCAGCGCGACGAGCCAACCGCGACGCTTCTTCCGCGGGGGTGCCTCAGCGACCGACGGCCCGGGAGACGGCTCGGCGGGCTGCCCGGCGGGCAGGATCTCGGTGGTCACGCGTGGGTGCTCACATTCGCTCCGGTGCCGTCACGCCGAGCAGGCCAAGGCCGTTACGCAGCACCTGGCCGGTGGCATCGTTCAGCCACAAGCGAGTGCGGTGCAGGTCGGTGATCTCTTCGTCGCCGAACGGGCTCACCCGGCAAGCGTCGTACCAGCGGTGGTACGAGCCGGCGAGGTCTTCGAGATAGCGGGCGACCCGGTGCGGCTCCCGCAGCTCCGCCGCCTGCCGCACGACGCGCGGGAAGTCGGCGAGCGCGGCGAGCAGGATGCTTTCCGTCTCGTGCGTCAGCAGGCTCGCGTCGAAGGCATCTCGGGTCACCCCCGAGTCGGCTGCGTTACGCGCGACGGCGTTCGTTCGGGCGTGCGCGTACTGCACGTAGAAGACGGGATTGTCGTTGGAGCGT
>NZ_JANMSQ010000005.1:0-3298 GCF_031389465.1 Pseudolysinimonas sp. | reverse complement strand
TTCGACAAGGTCGGCGAACTGGAGCAGATCCTCACCCGCAAGGGTGACCTTGAGAAGCTTGAGAAGGTGCGATACTCCACCGACCTCGCCGATGTTCACTACGTGCGGCAGGGCGACCCGAAGGGTCTCGGCCATGCCGTGCTGCGCGCCAAGATGCACGTCGGCAACGAACCGTTCGCGGTGCTCCTCGGTGACGACATCATCGACGCGCGCGACGTGCTCCTCAGTCGGATGCTGGACGTGCAGGGCGCGTTGAATACGACAGTCGTGGCGCTGCTCGAGGTCGACCCGTCGCAGACTCATCTCTATGGCATCGCGACAGTGGAGCCGACCGACGATGATGATGTCGTGCGCATCACCGGCCTTGTCGAGAAGCCCGAGCCCGGCACCTCTCCGTCGAACCTTGCAGTCATCGGCCGCTACGTGTTGCGCCCGGAGATCTTCGACATCCTCGAGGCCACGGAGCCCGGCAAGGGTGGCGAGATCCAGCTCACCGATGCGCTCCAGGCACTCGCCACGGGACCGGACTGGGCGGGCGGCGTGCATGGCGTCGTGTTCCGCGGCCGCCGGTACGATACCGGTGATCGGCTCGACTACCTCAAAGCGATCGTGCAGCTCGCGAGCGACCGCGCCGACCTCGGACCCGACTTCCGGGCCTGGCTGAAGCCGTTCGCCGCGGGTCTGCCGGGTGACGCCCCGGCGGAGTCGTGAACGTTCCGACGCTGCGCGACGGGTCGATCGCCATCCGCCCGATCCGCATCCGCGACGCCCGCACGCTCGAACGCGAGCTGCTCGACAACCGGTCTTGGCTGCGCCAGTGGGAGGCGACGAACCCACAAGGCCCGGTCGGCTTCGACGCCAAGGCCAGCATCCGGTCGCTGCTCGCGCATGAGCGCACCGGCAACGGTGTGCCGTTCGTCATCGAGTACAACGGCGAGCTCGCGGGCCAGCTGAATGTCTCGGGGATGTCGTACGGGTCGCTGTCGTCGGCATCCATCGGGTACTGGGTGGCGGAGCGGTTCGCCGGCAAGAGCGTGACTCCGACGGCCGTCGCACTTGCGACCGATCACGTGTTCTTCGGGCTGGGACTGCACCGCATGGAGATCTGCATCCGCCCCGAGAACGCGGCGTCGCTGCGGGTCGTCGAAAAGCTCGGCTTCCGCTACGAGGGGCTGCGGCGTCGGTTCATCCACATCAACGGCGACTGGCGCGACCACTTCTGCTTCGCCCTCACCATGGAGGAGATCCCGGAGGGCGTGCTGCGTCGTTGGAAGGACGGCCGTGTCCCCGCCGGCGTCGGCGTCATCCCCGAATCCGACCGCACCGCCGCCGAGAAGCCGCTCCACCTGGGGTGAGTTATCCCATTTGGGATAACTCACGGGCGGAAACATCCCGTACGGGAGATCTCAGGCCAGCTTGTGGTGCTTAGAGCCAGGTGAACGGCACCATCGCGGTGAGGATCGACGTGACGAGGAAAATCGTGCCGCCGGTCGCGATGAGCACCCACTGCAGCAGCGGGCGCTTGAGCACGGCCGCGATCCCGAGCAGGAACAGTGTCACGGCCATCAGGGTCGTATAGAGGCTCAGGAGGTCGCCGCGGTAGCCGAGCTCGTCGCCTTCGGCGCGCAGGGCGACCGCATTGTCATTCTCCTCGCCGTACCCACCGAAGAGTGCGGCCTGGTAGCCCTCGTCGGCTTGCGGGTCGTGCCAGAACTCGGGCTCCGACTCGTCGAGGGCAGCGGCGTTCTGGATGGCTGCATCCAGTTCTTCCGAGACGCCGATGAAGTAGAGGTCGTCGTATTGCTGCGCGGCGGTGGCGTCGCCGGCATCCGCTGCGATCGCGTATGCGGACAGCTGCTGGATCGTCTGCGAGTCGACGACGTACTGCTGGTTGCCTTCGAGGTAGAGCGACTCGGCGAGGGTGCCCGCTGCTTCGCTCTGCGAGATCTTGTCATCGCTGTGACCGCCGTAGATGCCCGACTGGAACGAGGTGTAGGCGGTCGCCGTCGCGACGACGCCGAGCATGATCACGACGATGAGTTCGACGTGGCGCTTCCACCAGGGGGCGGTCGGGTCGGGGGTTGTTGCGGTTTCGGGCATGTGGGAACCGTAGCGCTCGCCGGCACGCCTCCACGCATCCTGAGTGCGCGGCGCGGCACCCCAATCCCGGGGTGCGCGAAACGTACTCTCTGGTCATGGATGGCACGGGTGCGGGGACGGCGATCATGCTCGCCGTCGCGGCCGTGCTCTGGTTCCTGTATCTCGTGCCGACCTGGCTGCGCCGCCGCGAGTACCTCGCCACCGAGCGCACCGCGACCCGGCTGCAGCAGACCATCCGCGTGCTTGCCGAGACCGCCGAGATGCCCGACGCGGTGCGGGTCGCCGCGACCGCGCGGGAGGCAGCCCGGCAGGAGCGGATGCTGCGTGCGCAGGAGCGTCGAGCGGATGCCATGGCCGCCCGGCAGGTCGCTGCTGTTCGCCGGGAGACACCCGCGTCGGCTCCGCGCCCGAACCTCGACCCCGACGTTCTGCGCCGACGACGGATGCGCCGCACCCGTCTCGGCGCCTCGCTGCTCATGGTCGCCGCCACGGTGGTCGCGCTCACGCAGGTGTGGCTCATCGCGACGACCGGGATGACGCTGGGCGCCGTCGGCATCCTCGCCGTCTCTGCGGCGGGTGGTGCCGTGGCGATCGCGGTACAACGTCGACTCGATGCGCGGGCGATGCCGCGCGCAGGTTCCGCGCGGCCGCGTACCGCGGTGCAGGTGCGGGATGTCGCTCCTGCGGCGCAGCGCCAACCGTGGACGCCCGTCGAGATGCCCCGCCCGATGTACCTGTCACGGCCGGCCCCCGAGCCGCTCGCGCCGCGTCCAGACCTGGCTGAGGCGTTGCGTGCCGCAGCCGCCGAAGCGGAAGCGACTCTGCGTGCCGCGCAGACATCCCCGGAGGTCGTGCGCCTGCGGTCGTCGCGGTCGTCGAAGTACGCCGGGATGGGCGTGCTCGGACCCGACGCGGTCGAGGCGACCGACCTCGACGAAGTGCTGCGCCGTCGGCGGTCGGCAGGCTAAAGCTGCCTCTGCGGGGCTGGTAGAGTCGTTGCTTGTCTAAGGGCCCTTGGCGCAGTTGGTAGCGCGCCTCGTTCGCATCGAGGAGGTCAGGGGTTCAAATCCCCTAGGGTCCACCAAATGGGATGTCTCGCCGACGGCGCTGGTCACCCTACATCTGGGTGTCGAACAGGTAGGGCACGGTCGTCGGGCCGTCGTGCTCGCCGGTGTTTTCAGGTGCGCCGGCGCGGCGG
>NZ_JANMSQ010000057.1:0-4764 GCF_031389465.1 Pseudolysinimonas sp. | reverse complement strand
GCCCGGGCTGCGGCCCGGGCTCTCCCGCGTCAGACCGTGAATCAGACCCGGGCGAGTGTGCCCAGGTAGAGCTCGATCACCTTCGGGTCGGTGAGCAGCTCGCGGCCAGTACCGGTGTACGCGTTGCGCCCCTGGTCGAGCACGTAGCCACGATGGCAGACCTGCAGGCAGCGCCGGGCGTTCTGCTCGACGATGACCACCGATACCCCTGCCTTGTTGATCTTGCGCGTCCGGATGAACGTCTCGTCCTGACGCACGGGGGACAGGCCGGCGGAGGGCTCGTCCAGGAGCAGCACCGACGGCTCCATCATCAGCGCGCGCCCCATCGCGACCATCTGCCGCTCGCCGCCGGAAAGCGATCCGGCGCGCTGCTTGAGACGGCTGCCCAGTTCGCCGAAGATCCCGGTGACGAACTCCAGTCGCTCGGCGTAGGCCTGGGGGCGCTGATAGAGGCCCATCTGGAGGTTCTCTTCGATGGTGAGCGCAGGAAACACGTTGTTGGTCTGCGGCACGAAACCGACACCGCGCGAGACGAGCTTGTTCGCCTTCAGCCCGGTGATGTCTTCGCCCTCGAGCTTCACGGTTCCGCTCCGCACGTTGACCTGGCCGAAGATGGCCCGCAGCAGAGTCGACTTGCCGGCGCCGTTCGGGCCGATGATGCCGATCAGCTCGCCCTGCGCGGCGATCAGGGAGCAGCCGTTGAGGATGTTGACCCCGGGGAGGTAGCCGGCGACGACGTCGGTGACTTCGACGACGGTCGCGGTGGTCGTGCTGACGCTCACATGGCATCCTCTTCCTTGGCTCCGGCGGCGGCGATCGCGTCGGCATCGGCCGAGACCGAGGCCTTCGCGTCGGTCGTCGGATCGGCTTCGTCGGGGTGGTACCGCCCGGTGACGACGCCGAGGTCGAGTTCCTGGTGGGCGCCGAGGTAGGCGTCGACGACCGCGGGGTTCTTCATGACGCTCGCCGGGTCGCCTTCCGCGACGATCTTGCCCTCCGCCATCACGACCACCCAGTCGGCGATGTGGCGCACGACGTGCATGTCGTGTTCGACGAACAGCACGGTCATCCCGAGATCCTTGAGGTCGAGGATGTGCTCCAAGAGCGACTGGGTGAGCGCCGGGTTGACCCCGGCCATCGGCTCGTCGAGCATGACGAGCGACGGTTCGCTCATCAGGGCACGGGCCATTTCGAGCAGCTTCCGCTGGCCGCCGGAGAGGCTCGCAGCGTAGTCGTCTTTCTTGGTGTCCAGCTTGAACTTCTCGAGCAGCACGAGCGCGCGCTCCTCGATGTCGGAGTCCTGTTGACGCCAGAGACCGGGAATCAGCGCTGCGAAGAACCCTTCGCCGCGCTGGCCTTTCGCGCCGAGCTTCATGTTGTCGAGCACGGTGAGCAGGCCGAGCGCTTTCGTGAGCTGGAAGGTGCGCACCTGACCGAGGCGGGAGACCTTGAAGGCGGGAACGCCCGAGATCGACTTTCCGGCGAACGTCCACGCGCCCTGGTCGGGCTTGTCGAACCCGGTGAGCAGGTTGAACAGGGTGGTCTTACCGGCACCGTTGGGGCCGATGAGGGCCGTGATGGCGCCCTTGGGGATCTCGAGGTGGTCGACATCCACGGCGGTCAAGCCGCCGAAGGTGCGACGCACGCCGTCGGCGATGAGGATGGGATCGGTCTTCGCAACCCCGGGAACGGCGTCGCCGATGTGGAGCCCGGTCGCCTTGACGCGTCCGACAGGGGGCGTGAGCGAGGAGTTACTTGACAAAGGTCAGCTCCTTCTTGTTGCCGAGAATGCCCTGTGGCCTGAATATCACGAGCAGCATGAGCGCGATGCCGGTGAGGATGAATCGCACCGTCGAGGCCTGGATGGTCGTCATGAACGGCAGGACACCAGACGAGACGAGCGCAGGCATGAGGTTGCTCAGGAACGCCTGCAGCACCCAGAAGATCACCGAGCCGAGCAGTGGCCCGAACACCGTCGCCGCGCCGCCGAGCAGCAGCGCGGTGTAGACGAAGAACGTGAGGGACGTGACGTAGACGCCCGAATTCACGTTGCGATCCATCGCGTAGACGATGCCGCCGAGAGCCGCGATTCCGCCGCCCAACATGAGGGCCTGCAGCTTGTAACCGAAGACGTTCTTGCCGAGCGAACGCACGGCATCCTCGTCTTCCCGGATTCCCTTGAGGACGCGCCCCCAGGGACTGTTGACGAGGCGGTAGACCACCAGAGCGGCGAGCACGAGGGCGATGAAGCCCAGAATGCGCACCCACCAGCCGATCTCGTTGTAGACCCACGGCCCGAAGCCGTAGGAGCCGGGGGGGATCGGGTTGGCCGACCGGAATTCGGTGTGGTACCCGCTCAAGCCGTCGGCCGAGCCGGTGACTTCATCGAACGCGGAGGTGAGGAACAGCAGCCGCAACACTTCGGCCGCCGCGATCGTCACGATCGCCAGGTAGTCACCGCGCAGCCGCAGGGTCGGGATGCCGAGGATGAGCGCGAAGATCAGCGCGGCGACGATGCCGACCAGGATGCCGACGTACCAGGGCAGCCCGAACGTCAGGATCGTGATCGCGTAGCCGTACGCACCGAGGGCCATGAAGCCCGCGATACCCATGTTGAGCAAGCCCGCATAGCCGAAGTGCACGGCGAGACCGAGGGCCGCCAGCGCGTAGGCGATCGTCGCCGGCGCGAGGATGGTCGACGCGGAATTTTGGAGGATCTGTAGCCAGTCCATGGATTATCCGATCCTCTCGCGGCGGCCGAGGATCCCCTGGGGCCGGAATAGCAGGATGATGATGAGTACGACGAGCGGCGCTGCGAATCGGAGGTCCGCCGGAATCCACAGCGTCGAGACCTCGACGACGAGCCCGATCACGATCGCTCCGACCGCGGCCCCGAAAGCAGTGCCGAGGCCGCCGAGTGTCACCGCAGCGAACAACAGCAGCAGGATCTCGCTGCCCATGTCCCACTTCAGCCCGGGCCGGTAGTAGGCGAACAGCACTCCGGCGAGCCCGGCCATTCCACCGGCGATGACCCAGACGATGCGCACGACCCGGTCGACGTCGATACCGGATGCCTCAGCAAGGCTGGAGTTGTCGGAGATCGCGCGCGTCGCCTTGCCGATTCGGGTGAACAACAACCACGCGGCGAAGGCGAGCAGCGCGACGATGCTGATCACGACGCTCACCATGTCGATCACCGTCATCGAGACGGAGCCGAAGAGATCGATAGGCGTCGCCGTCGCCCCCGGAAGCTGTTGGGTGTTGCCGCCGATGAAGAACTGGTAGATGTAGCGCAGCGCCAGCGAGAGCCCGATGCTCACGATCATCAGCTGCACCAACCCGACGCGTTTACGGCGCAGTGGACGCCAGACGGCGACATCCAGGCCGAGCCCGAAGGCGGCGCTCAGCACCACGGCGATCGGGATGGCGACCCAGATCGGCCAGCCGGCCAGGTTGGCGAACAGGAACGAGGTGATCGCGCCGAACGTCACCATCTCGGCGTGCGCGAAGTTCGAGATGCCCGTCGTGCCGTACACCAGCGAGAGCCCGATGGCGGCGAGCGCGAGCATCAAGCCGAAGCTCAGTCCGTTGACGACGCGCTCGACCACCACGTCGAAGAAGCCCGTGACGTTGCGGGTTCCCTCGCCGATGAAGTAGTTCGCCGTGACGCGTCCGCCGGCCCCGACGGTGACCTCCTTGATGTTCGGAGTGTCATTGCCTTCCTCGACGACGGCGATGCCTTCGGGCAGCGTCTCTTCGTTGAGGGTGACGGTGTAGTCGGCGTTTTTCTCCGGGACACCGACGGCCCACTGGCCCTCGGCATCCGTCACCACATCGGTGTCGATGCCGTTGCCCTCAACGTTGAGCTCGACGCCTTCGAGCGGTTCGTTGTCGAGCTGCACGTTGCCGCTGACGCGGTACGGGTACTTGTCGGTGTCGACTTCGTCGGCATGGGCGGCGAGTGGCGCGAGCAGCTGGAGGCCGATGAGGCCGGCCAACACCGCGACGAAGGCACCCGCGAGGCGACGGCGGCGCTGCGAATGCGCCGGAGTCGCCGATCGGACCAGGGACACGTGACCTCCAAGATCGGCAGCGCTGTCCGTGGCCGGACGCGCGTCGGCATTGACGCTATCCCCGGATTGTTGCCTTCTTGTTTCGGCGACACATTCGGGTTCGCCCAGTATGCGGCGGAATGCGCAGGGCTCCAAGCCGTTAACATCGAGTACCGGGCATCAACGACGAGAGCCGGGTGCGCATCCTGCCCTATTTCTCCGGTTCTGCGAGGACACCATGGACCAGCCTGATCCCTTCGGATTCGTCGGACTCACCTACGACGACGTCATGCTCCTGCCCGGGCACACCGACGTCATCCCGAGCGAAGCCGAGACCGCATCCCGGCTCACCCGGCGCATCAGCGTGTACGCGCCGCTGCTGTCGTCGGCGATGGACACCGTCACCGAGTCGCGCATGGCGATCGCGATGGCGCGCCAGGGCGGCCTCGGGGTGTTGCACCGCAACCTCTCGATCGAGGACCAGGCGACCCACGTCGACAAGGTGAAGCGCTCCGAGTCGGGGATGATCTCCAACCCGGTCACGACGACGCCGGACGCCACGGTCGCCGAAGTCGACGCGCTGTGCGGGCAGTTCCGAGTTTCGGGTCTGCCGGTCATCGAAGGCGACGGGCGTCTCGTCGGCATCATCACGAACCGCGACATGCGTTTCGTGTCGCCGTTCGAGAAATCGACGACCCTCGTGCGCGACGTC
>NZ_JANMSQ010000013.1:0-2403 GCF_031389465.1 Pseudolysinimonas sp. | reverse complement strand
TGTCGCCCGTGGAGATGGCCGGAACGAGGTACGCCTCAGCGAGTCGGACCGCCTGCGTGCCCTTGCCTGCCCCGGGCGGCCCGATAAGGAGAAGCCGGGTCACCGAAGCAGGCCCTCGTAGTGACGCTGCTGCAGCTGGGAGTCGATCTGCTTAACGGTCTCCAGGCCAACGCCGACGATGATCAGGATGCTCGCGCCGCCGAACGGGAAGTTCGTATTCGCCCCCACCAACACCAGGGCGATGAGCGGGATGAGCGCGATAGCCCCGAGGTACAGCGAGCCCGGCAGGGTCACGCGGGTCAGCACGTAGTCGAGGTACTCGGCGGTCGGCCGGCCGGCCCGGATGCCCGGGATGAAGCCGCCGTACTTCTTCATGTTGTCGGCGACCTCTTCGGGGTTGAAGGTGATCGCGACGTAGAAGTACGTAAATCCGACGATGAGCAGGAAATACAGCGCCATGTACAGCGGGTGACCGCCGTTGGTGAGGTTGTTGTTGATCCAGTCGACCCACCACGGGTTGACGCCGTCGCTGCCCTGGTTGAACTGGGCGATGAGCGACGGCAGGTACAGCAGCGACGAGGCGAAGATGACCGGCACGACGCCCGCCATGTTGACCTTGATCGGGATGTAGGTGTTGTTGCCGCCGTACGTGCGGCGGCCCACCATCCGTTTCGCAGATTGCACCGGGATGCGGCGCTGCGACTGCTCGACGAAGATGACGGCGGCGATGATGGCGAGCCCGATCGCAATCACCACGAGCAGGATTTCGATGCCCTGCTGCTGCGCGATCTGGGTGAGCGAGCTCGGGAAGGTCGCGGCGATCGACGTGAAGATCAGCAGCGACATGCCGTTGCCGACGCCACGCTCGGTGATGAGTTCACCCATCCACATGATGAGGCCGGTGCCGGCCGTCATCGTGATGACCATGAGCAGCATGCCCCACACGGTCTCGCCGTCGGAGGTGATGAGCGGAAGGTCGCAGGGAATCAGCTGGCCGCTGCGGGCGACCGTGATGAGAGTCGTCGACTGCAGAACACCGAGCGCGATCGTGAGGTAGCGCGTGTACTGCGTCAGGCGGGCCTGGCCCGACTGGCCCTCCTTGTAGAGGGTCTCGAAGTGAGGGATGACGACGCGCAGTAGCTGCACGATGATCGACGCCGTGATGTACGGCATGATGCCCAGCGCGAAGATCGACAGCTGGAGCAGTGCGCCACCGCTGAACAGGTTGACGAGGGCGTAGAGACCCGCGGCCCCGTCACCCGAACCGCTTTCGATCGGCGTGAGGCAGTTCTGCACGACCTCGAAGTCGACGAACGGCGCGGGAATGAACGACCCGAGCCGGAACAGGGCGACGATCGCGAGCGAGAAACCGATCTTCTTCCGCAGGTCTGGCGTGCGGAAGATCCGTGCGACGGCACTGAACACGACGCCTCCTGGGATTGCAGTAACGGAAAGTTGAGCCTAACCGGCCCGGCGGGCGGCCGCTGTTGACGGCCACCCGCACCGGGTCGGTTGACAGGCGTACTACTTGACGGAGCCGCCCGCCGCGACGATCTTCAGCTCAGCCGAGTTGGAGACCTTGTCGACAGCGACGTTCAGCTTAACCGCAATATCGCCGGTGCCGAGCACCTTCACCTTCTCGTTCTTGCGAACTGCACCCTTGGCGATCAGGTCGCCGATCGTGACGTCCCCGCCCTTGGGGTAGAGCTCCGCGAGACGCTCGAGGTTGACGACCTGGTACTCCACCCGGAACGGGTTCTTGAAGCCGCGCAACTTGGGCGCACGCATGATGGAGTTCAGGTTGCCGCCCTCGAGGCCGACGCGCACCTGGTAGCGGGCCTTCGTGCCCTTGGTGCCCCGACCGGCGGTCTTGCCCTTCGAGCCCTCACCACGACCTACCCGCATCCGATCCTTCTTGGCACCGGCGGCAGGGCGGAGGTGGTGCGCTTTCAGCACCTGCGGACGCGATGGAGCCGCATCCTTCTTCGGCGCAGCTTTCGCAGCGGACGCCTTGGACGCGGTGGACTTCGTGGCCGGCTTCTCAGCAGCGGTCTCGTCCTTCGCAGCAGCGGCCTTCGGAGCAGCAGCCTTGGGGGCGGCCGTCTTCGCGGCGGCGGCCTTCGGGGCAGCCTTCTCAGCGGCATCCTTCTTCGGGGCAGCAGCCTTCGGAGCAGCCTTCTCAGCAGCAGCCTTGGGGGCGGCCGCCTTCGCGGGTGCCTTCTTCGGAGTGGTCTCTTCGGCCATCAGTCAATCTCCTCGACCTTCACGAGGTGCGCGACGGTGTTCACGTAGCCGCGGTTCTGTTTGTCGTCCGGGCGCACGACGACGTCGCCGATGCGCTTCAGTCCGAGGCTGCGCAGCGTGTCGCGCTGGTTCTGCTTCTCGGAGATCTTGGACTTGATC
>NZ_JANMSQ010000228.1:0-16048 GCF_031389465.1 Pseudolysinimonas sp. | reverse complement strand
CACGAAGCGAGCCACACGGCTCAGATGTCGTCGTCGGGTTGGCGTTCGGGCGGTTGCGGCGGCCACGACGACGAGCCGAGTTCGCGCGAGATGGTGCGCGCGGTCTCCCGGAGGTCGTTGAGCACCGGATCCTCCGGGGGCCATTCGCTCGTCGGCAGCACGACGGCGACCGCCGCGATCACGTTGCCGCTGGCATCCGAAACCGGCGCCGCGACCGACGACTCGCCGAGCACCGCCTCGTCTTGTTCGGTGGCTAGACCGCGCGCCGTGATCTGCGGGAGCAGGAGCGCGAGCTTGGCGGCATCCGTGATGGTGTCTCCGGTGAGGCTGCGCAGCTCTTTGCCGAGCACTTCGGCGGCGTAGTCGGCGTCGTAGGCGAGCAGCACCTTTCCCATCGCGGAGGCGTGGGCGGGAATCGTGAGGCCGGTTTCGAGCATCTGCTGACTGCCGTCGGGCCGGCGGTTGTGATGGATGATGATGACCTCGTCGAACAGCTCGGCGCCGAGTCGCACGGCGAGACCGGTGCGGCGGGCCAGCTCACGAGTCCAGCGCATCGCCCGGGCCCGCACGTCGAGGGTGTCGAGGTAGACGTTGCTGAGTTTCAGTAAGGCGGGGCCGAGCATGTAGCGATCGGAGCCGCGTTCCTTCGCGACGAGGCCGTGTTCGCGCAGCGACTTGACGATGCCGTGGACGGTCGACGGGGGAAGGTCGAGGGCGGCGGCGAGTTCGCTGATCCGCAAGTGGCGGGCGCCTTGGAGCAGCCGCAGCACGTTAGCTGCTCGATCGATCGCCTGGATCAACGCCGCCCCTTCCTTGGGTGGATTCCATTATGCGTGCGACAAGGACGTTGCTCGTTCGAAATCGACTCTTGACGTCACGGTGTTTCTGCAGCATATTCGACATTGTCGAATGGTGTTCCAAAGGTGGGACGTCGCGGGAGACCGCATCGACACCCCTAACCCCGCATGTCCAAAGGAGTACATATGGATGAGAACCGCATGTGGCAAAAGCTTGCAGCGGAGTTCCTCGGCACGGCGTTCCTGGTCTTCGTCGGAGTCGGCTCAGTGCCGGCCCTCGCGCTCGCGCGCGGCGGAGAACCGTTCACCGGCGCAGAACTCGGCGTGATCTCGCTTGCCTTCGGCACCATCGTCGTAGCCACCGTCTACACGTTCGGCTACATTTCCGGCAACCACATCAACCCCGCGGTGACCCTCGGCCTCGCGGTGTCGGGCAAGTTTCCGTGGAGAGAAGTTCCCGGCTACCTGATCGCTCAGGTGCTCGGTGCAACCGTCGGTGCGCTGGCGATCGTCGGAGTTCTCGGGATGCCGGCGAGCGAAGCCGGTCTCGGCGTCGCCGCCTACGGAGACATCCCGTGGTACCAGGCGTTCACGGCCGAGTTCGTCGGCACGTTCATCCTGGTGTTCACGGTGTTCGGCGTGATCCACCGCAAGGCGGCATCCGGATTCGCCGGAATCGTCATCGGTCTCGTCGTCTTCGCGGCGATCATCCCGGTCGCACCCGCGACCGGGGCCTCGATCAACCCGGCCCGCACCACCGGCCCCATGCTGATTCAGCAGCTCCTCGGCGGCGAAGTTCGGTGGGAGCAGTACCCGGTCTACATCGCGGCGGAACTGCTCGCCGGCGTTGCCGCCGCGCTGCTGTTCGGCCTGATCTCGAAGACCGCCGCCGACAAGGCCGCGGAGAAGAAGGAGAGCGTGCCCGCATGAAGAAGCTGATCAACGATCCTGAGGCTGTGCTCGCCGACGCCCTTGCGGGTATCGCCGCAGCCCACAGCGACCTGCGCGTCGACTTCACGAACCGCATCGTCTACCGGGCGATTCCCAAGGCCGACGGCAAGGTGGCGCTCATCTCGGGTGGCGGCTCCGGCCACGAACCGCTGCACGGCGGCTTCGTCGGCACCGGGATGCTCGACGCGGCGTGCGCTGGAGAGGTCTTCACCTCCCCGACGCCCGACCAGATGCAGGAGGCGACCAAGGTCGCCGATCGCGGGGCCGGCGTGCTCCACATCGTGAAGAACTACACGGGCGACGTCATGAACTTCGAGATGGCGGGCGAGCTCGCTGCCTCGGAGTCGGGCGTCGAGGTCGCGACGATCGTCACCAACGACGACGTCGCGGTGCAGGACTCCACCTGGACGGCAGGCCGTCGTGGGGTGGGCGTCACCGTGTTGCTCGAGAAGATCGTCGGCGCGGCGGCGGAGGAGGGGCGCGACCTGAAAGCCGTGCTCGCCCTCGCCGAGAAGATCAACGGCTCCGGCCGCTCGATGGGCATGGCGCTCACCAGCTGCACGGTTCCCGCCGCAGGCAAGCCGACCTTCGACCTGCCCGACGACATGATGGAGATCGGCGTGGGCATCCACGGTGAACCGGGCCGCCACCGCGTCCCGCTCGCCGGCGCTCGCGAGATCGCCGCGCAGCTCGTCGAACCGATCCTCGCCGACCTCGACTTCACTTCGGGCCCGTCGATCGTGATGCTCAACGGCATGGGAGGCTCGCCACTCATCGAGCTCTACCTGATGTACGGCGAGGTCGCGAAGCTGCTGGAGAAGGCCGGGGTGAAGGTCGCCCGCACGCTCGTGGGCAACTACATCACCTCGCTCGACATGGCTGGCTGCTCGGTCACCGTGCTGAACGCCGACGATGAGATCCTGAAGTTGTGGGATGCTCCCGTCGTCACCGGCGGACTCCGCTGGGGCGCCTGACCGGCACCGCGAAACACGAAGGACGATGGCGAAGAACATGAACGGCACGATTCCTCTCGACGCTCTGGTGAAGTGGCTCGAGTTGTTCCGCACCGAGGTGACGGAACAACGGGCCTACCTGACCGAACTCGACTCCGCGATCGGCGACGCCGACCACGGGGCCAACATGGCGCGCGGCATGGCCGCCGTCATGGACAAGCTCGAGACATCGACGCCGTCCACTGCAGACGAGCTGTTCAAGTCGGTCGGGATGACCCTGGTCACCTCGGTCGGCGGAGCGAGCGGGCCGCTGTACGGAACCTTCTTCCTTCGGATGGGCATGACCGCGGGCGCCGTCGCCGAATTCGACGGCGCGGCGCTCGCGGCCGCCCTCCGGGCCGGGCTCGACGGAATCGTCGCGCGCGGCAAGGCCGAGGCGGGAGACAAGACGATGTTCGACGCTCTCGCCCCGGCCCTCGACGCCTTCGACGCGGCGCTCGCCGACGGAACCCCGATCGCTGCGGCGGCCGAGGTCGCCGCCGATGCCGCGGAGGCCGGTCGCGACGCGACCGAGCCCCTGGTTGCCCGAAAGGGCCGTGCCAGCTACCTGGGCGAGCGGAGTGCGGGTCATCTCGACCCGGGCTCGGCCTCGAGCGCGCTGCTGATGCGGACGCTCGCCGACGTCCTTTCGGAGTTCGTGACGTGATCGGCATCGTCGCCGTCTCGCACAGCCTGCAGCTGGCCGAGGCGGCCGTCCGCCTCGCCCTGCAAATGGTGCCGACGGAGGCCCCCCGCGTGCTCGTTGCCGCGGGTGCGGGCACCGAGAAGGATGGCTCGCCCATCATCGGCACCGATGCAACCCGGGTCGCGGCCGCCATCGACGCTCTCGCCGACACCGATGGTGTGCTCGTGCTCATGGACCTCGGCTCGGCCGTGCTGAGCGCCGAGCTCGCCCTCGAATTGACCGCTTCTGCCGTAGAGGTGCGTCTGTCGGCGGCGCCCTTCGTCGAGGGGCTCCTCGCGGCCGTCGTGCGCGCGTCGGGAGGTGCGACCCTCACCGAGGTCGCCGCCGAGGCGGAGTCGGCGCTGGCACCCAAGCGCGGGCAGATCGGACAATCGGCGATGCCGGCCCCGAGCTCTGCGGCTATAGGGGCCGATCGAATCGTCGAACGCGCGACCCTCGTCAACCCGCTCGGCCTCCACGTTCGCCCTGCAGCCCTCGTCGCTACCGCCGTACGTTCGGCCGACGTCGCGATCCGGGTGACCCGCACGGGCGCGCTCGCGAACGCCGCGAGCCCCACCGCCCTCCTCTCGCTCGGCGCCCGTTGCGGCGACGAGATCGAGATCTCGGCCGCTCCTGCGGCCCGGGCGGAACTCGACCGCGTCGTCGCGCTCGTCATCGATGGGTTCGGCGAACGAGACACCGAGCCCGCAGCCGAGGCGCCAACCAGGGCCGACCCCCGTCGCCCGGTAGGGGTGAGCGCCGGCCGGGCGATCGGACCGGTCGTCCACCTCAGTTCCACCGTCGGCGAACCCGACCGCGGGCGTGCCCTGGTCACCCATGCCCGTGCTGCCGAAGTTGCGCGGCTTCGCGACGCAGCGGCCCAGGTGGCCGGCGACCTCGAGGCCCGCGCCGCCGCGGCGCGGGGCGAGGCCCGCGGCATCCTCACTGCGACGGCGCTGATGGCGCGCGACCCCGCGCTTCTCGATCCCGCTGCCGCGTCGATCGTCGATGACGGCACCTCGGCGCCGCGTGCCGTCTGGGATGCCGCCGCTGAGGTCGCCGAGACTCTCTCGGCACTCGGTGGCCGGATCGCGGAGCGTGCGGCCGATGTGCGGGATGTGCGTAACCGGGTGGTTGCCGCCCTGACCGGGCAGATGCTCGGCGGCGTGCCCGACCGCGCAGAACCCTTCGTCCTGGTCGCCCGCGACCTCGCCCCCGCCGATACGGCGACCCTCGACCCGGCGACGGTCACGGCACTCGTCACCGAGGAGGGCGGCCCGACCTCGCACACGGCGATCATCGCCCGATCGCTCGGAATTCCCGCCGTCGTCGCCGCGACCGGCGCGCTCGACATCCCCGAAGGCACCATCGTGCTCGTTGACGGCAGTACCGGGGAGGTGCGGCCCAATCCTGACGCCGCCACCGTCGCGGCGGTCGCCGCCGAGGCCGCCGCGGCCCGACCGGTGCGGCTCGACGCACCTGGAGCGACGCGGGACGGTCATCCGGTTGCGTTGCTCGCCAACATCGGCGACGCGCGCGGAGCCGAAGCTGCCGCCGAGGCGGGAGCCGAGGGGGTGGGGTTGTTCCGCAGCGAGTTCCTGTTCCTCGATCGCGCGGATGCTCCTGGTCGCGCCGAGCAGGTCGAGGCGTACCGCGCAGTGTTCGCGGCCTTCCCCGGGCGCAAGGTCGTCGTGCGCACCCTCGACGCCGGCGCCGACAAACCCCTGCCCTTCCTCACGGCTGACGCGGAAGAGAACCCCGCTCTCGGGGTGCGCGGGCTGCGTACCGCGCGCCGCCGACCCGAGGTGCTCAACGAACAACTCGCCGCGATCGCCGAAGCCGCCGCTGGGGAGACGGCCGACGTGCAGGTGATGGCGCCGATGGTCGCGACGCTCGACGAAGCCCGTGACGTCGTCGCGCGCTGCCGAGCGGTCGGTCTGGCGTCGGCCGGGATCATGATCGAGACGCCGGCGGCCGCGCTCCGCGCCGACGACCTTCTGGGCGCCGTCGACTTCGTCAGCATCGGTACCAACGACCTGACCCAGTACACGATGGCGGCCGACCGCATGATCGGTGAGCTCGCCGACCTCAACGACCCCTGGCAGCCGGCCGTGTTGCAGTTGGTGGCCGACGTCTGCCGTGCCGGCGAGCGCACCGGCACCCCGGTCGGGGTGTGCGGAGAGGCGGCCGCTGATCCGCTGCTGGCCGTCGTGTTCGTCGGCCTCGGCGTCGGTTCGCTGTCGATGACGCCGCGCGCGATGTCCGCCGTAGCCGAGGTGCTCGGATCCCTCACTCGGGCCGAGTGCGTCCGACTCGCGGAGGTCGCGCTTGCCGCGTCGACAGCCTCCGAAGCGCGCGCTGCGGCGAAATCCGCCCTCGAGGCTGCCTCGGTAGGCTGACCCCAGTCGTCCCGAGGGGTCTCGCATGTTCATCCGCCGCATCCTGCCGCTTACCGCCCTACTCGCCACGAGTGCGGTGCTGCTCTCCGGCTGCTTTCCTTTCACCTTCCCCGGTGGGGGAGGAGGCACGCAGACCGTCAACACCTCGACCGACGAGTCGGTCGATCCCGACCTCGAGGTCTTCTACAAGCAGGACCTCACCTGGTACGACCTCGGTAACCGGGTCGACGAGACCACGGTAACCGTGCCGCTCGACTGGGACGACCCGACGGGCGAGACGATCGAACTCGCCGTCGCTCGGCACAACGCGACCGGCGACTCGATGGGCTCGATGCTGATGAACCCAGGTGGCCCCGGCGGGTCCGGCTACGACTTCGTCGCCTACTCGGCGGCCTACATCGTTACCGGCGACGTGCTCGCGAACTACGACATCATCGGCTTCGACCCCCGGGGGGTCGGTCAGTCGACGGGCATCGAGTGTTACACCGACCCGGCCGACAAAGACGCGCTGCTCTACGACACCTTCGATGCCGACTACGGCACGCAGGCCTGGATCGACGAGCTGACGGTGCTTCAGACCGATTGGGTCGACTCCTGTGTCGAGAACACCGGCGACCTGCTCGGCAACCTCGACGCCGCGAGCGTCGCCCGCGACATGGATGTCATGCGCGCGGTGCTCGGCGACGAGAAGCTGACCTACCTCGGCTACTCGTACGGCACCTACCTCGGAGCGGTCTACGCCGAGCTCTTCCCCGAAAAGGTCGGCCGCATGGTGCTCGACGGGGCGGTCGATCCGCTCGTCGGAGACCTGGATGCCCTGGCCACCCAGATGGCTGGATTCGAGAGCGCCTACCGCGCGTTCCTCGAATACTGCTTCGGCAGCGGCGACTGCCCGTTCCGCGGCAGCGTTGAGTCGGCGATGCAGCAGACCGAGAACCTCATCCTCGACGCGGGCGACGACGGCCTCACTTCGAGCGACGGGCGGGTGCTCGACACTGCGACGATCGGCACCGGGCTCATCCAGAACCTCTACAGTCAGTCGCTCTGGTCGCGGCTCGTGCAGATGCTTGCCGACCTCGACGCCGGGGATGCCGAACTCACCTTTGAGAGCGCCGACGACTACAACGGCCGCAGCCCGGGGCCGTTCTACGACGGCAACGGCTACGACATCTACACGGCCGTCACCTGCAACGAGGGAACCCTGGGTACTGACGGCGTGACCCCGCTCGAAGGCCTCGCGGTCATCGACCAGAGGGCTCCGTTCCTCGGCTTCGCGACGGCGCTCGACGACTACGTCGCCCTCGACGTGACGTGCTCGAACTGGCCGTACCCGGCCGCCGAGATGCCGACCTCGTACTCCGCCGAGGGCGCCCCGCCGATCCTCGTCGTCGGCACGACGAACGACCCGGCGACCCCGTACTCGCAGGCGGTGTCGCTCGCGCAGCAGCTCTCGAGCGGCGTGCTCATCACCTACGAGGGCGAAGGCCACACCATCTACGCGGGTGGCGTCGCGTGTGTCGACGACGCGGTGGATGCCTACTTCCTCCGTGGCGAGGTGCCGAGCACCGACCCGATGTGCTGAGGTGACTTTCCGTTTTCAGGAAGTTGTGGGGCAGAAGTGGCTGGAGTCACCCCGCGAGACCTCAGAACCGAGCATCCGCCACTCCAGCCACTCCGATTCCTGAAAACGGAAAGCAGACGACAGCGGGATAGGGTCGGGCCGTGACCCGGCGACTGACGATGCTCTTCGCGGGGCTCGAGTCGCTTCTCGTGCTCGCGATCGGGGTCGCGATTCCGCTCGTGCCGCTCACGATCGTCTGGGCCGCGCACTTCGGTTTTGCGCCCGAATGGACGGTGTTCTGGCGGGCCGCGGTCGACGTCTGGCTGCTCGGGCACGGCGTCGACGTGGTCTTCACCCTCGACCCGCCGCTCGCGACGGCGCTCGGGCTGCCGGCAGCCGGCGACCCGGTGAAGGTCACCATCGCGCTGCTCGGGTTCGCGCTCCTCACCCTGCTGCTCGGCGCGCGCGCGGGCAGTCGGATCGCCGAGACCGGCCACCGGATGCTCGGCACCCTGACTGCGGTCGCCGTGTTCGCCGCCGCGTCGCTGGGAGTCACCGCGACAGCGCTTCACGTAGCCGCGCGGCCGTCGCTCGTGCAGGGGCTCATCCTGCCGGGGGCAATCTTCGGCGCGGGCGTCATCATCGGGGTGCTGCGTGCGCGTCGCGCGGGCGATCGCGACCGCTGGGGAGACTGGCTGGAGGATCGATCGCCCGGGCTGCGTGCCGCCGCCGGAGCTGCTCTCCGCGCCGGGGTCGGGGCCGTCGCGCTCACCGTCGCCGTCGCTGCGGTGCTGGTCGCCGTGCTCTTCGTGGTGCGGTTCCCCGACATGATCGGGCTCTACGAGGCCCTGCACACCGAAGTCGTCGGCGGTGTCGCGCTCACCGCCGGGCAACTCGCCGTGCTGCCCAACCTGGTGCTCTGGGCGGTCGCCTGGCTGGTCGGACCGGGCTTCGCGATCGGCGCCGGGTCGCACGTCTCACCGGTCGGCACGGCACTCGGGCCGATTCCGGCCCTTCCGATCTTCGGGGCGCTGCCGACGGGGGATTCGGCGTTCGGATTTGCGGGAGTGCTCGTGCCCGTCATCGCCGGGTTCCTCGTCGGGGTCGCGGTGCGTTCCGCGCTCGCCCGGACGCTCGGGTACCTCGGACCGCTCACCGTGCTCGGAGTTGCGGTCGGTGGCGGGATCGTCGGTGGCCTGCTGTCGGGATTCCTCGCGGCGGCCTCCGGCGGCGCGGCGGGACCCGGGCGGCTCGTCGAGGTCGGGCCCGACCCGATCGCGGTCGGGCTCGCCGCGACGGCCGAGTTCGCGGTCGCGATCGGAATCGGGCTGGCGGCGGCATCCCGACTGCCCTCCCGGCTGAGGGACTCCCGCGCGCATCGGTAGGCTGGGCGGGTGCTCCGGCTCGTCGTCCTCATCTCCGGGGGCGGGAGCAACCTCCGCGCCCTGCTCGAGGCGAGCGAAGACGCCGAGTTCCCCGCCCGGGTCGTCGCGATCGGGGCCGACCGCGACGCTGACGGCCTCGCGCACGGCGAGGAGCACGGCATCCCGACTTTCGTCGTGCCGTTCGGTGCGTTTGCGACGCGCGAGGAGTGGGGCGTCGAACTACTTGCCCAGGTGCGGCAGTGGGATGCCGACCTCGTCATCCTCTCTGGCTTCATGCGGCTGTTGCCGCCCACGGTGGTGACCGCGCTCGCCCCGAACCTGCTGAACACCCACCCCGCCTACCTTCCTGAGTTCCCCGGCGCGCACGGTGTGCGGGACGCGATCGCCGCCAGGGTTTCCGAAACCGGAGCGTCGGTGATCGTCGTCGACAACGGCGTCGACACCGGCCCCGTCGTCGCGCAGCAGCGGGTGCCCGTGCTGCCCGGCGACACCGAGGCGCGGCTGCATGATCGCATCAAGCTCGTCGAACGCGAACTGCTCGTGCAGGTCGTTCTCGACATCGCCAACTCCCACATCGACTTGAAGGAACTATGAGCGGCCCCGCTATCGACTCGTCCCTGTACCGCGAGCGCGACCTCGTGCCGATCAAGCGCGCGATCGTCGCGGTGAGCGACAAGACCGGACTCGTCGAACTGGCGCAGGCACTCGCCGATGCGGGCGTCGAGATCGTCTCCACCGGCGGAACGTCGGCGGCGATCGCGGCGGCAGGCATCCCGGTGACCCAGATCGGCGACCTCACCGGATTCCCGGAGCACCTCGACGGCCGCGTACGCACCCTGCACCCCAAGGTGCACTCGGGCTTGCTCGCCGACCTGCGGCTCGAGTCGCACGAGACCGAGCTGGCGACCTTCGAGATCGAGCCGTTCGAGCTCGCCGTGATCAACCTCTACCCGTTTGCGGCGACGGTCGCGTCGGGAGCCGAACCGGATGCGGTGGTCGAGCAGATCGACATCGGCGGCCCGGCGATGGTGCGGGCGAGCGCGAAGAACCACGCGAACGTCGCCGTCGTCACCGACCCGGCGCGCTACGGCGACATCGTGGATGCGCTCACCGCGGGCGGCACCACGTTGCTTCAGCGCCGCGAGCTGGCGCGCGAGGCCTTCCGGCACACGGCCAGCTACGACATCGCCGTCGCATCCTGGATCGGCAACGTGCTGGCGCCCGACGACGAAGGTAGCGGCTTTCCCGGCTGGATGGGTGCCTCGTGGGAGCGCGCCGACGTGCTGCGCTACGGCGAGAACTCGCACCAGCGCGCGGCGCTCTATACCAGCCCGAACGGCGTCGGAATCGCCCAGGCCCGGCAGGTGCAGGGCAAAGAGATGTCGTACAACAACTACGTCGACGGGGATGCGGCGGTGCGCGCCGCGTACGACCACGAAACCCCGACGGTAGCGATCATCAAGCACGCCAACCCGTGCGGCATCGCGACGGCCGCCACGATCGGCGAGGCACACGCCCTCGCGCACGCCTGTGACCCCGTTTCGGCGTTCGGGGGCGTCATTGCGGCGAACCGTCCGATCACGCGGGAGGCGGCTGAATCGATTGCGCCGATCTTCACCGAAGTCATCATCGCGCCGGGTTTCGAGCCGGGCGCTCTCGAGGTTCTCGCCGGCAAGACCAACCTGCGGCTCCTCGAGCTTCCCGCGGGCTTCGGCGACGGGCGCACCGAGTTCCGCCGCATCTCGGGCGGGCTGCTCGTGCAGACACTCGACAACCGGTTCACTCCCGCACTGCAGTGGAAGCTCGCCGCCGGCCCGGCCGCCGACGAGGGGACGCTCGCCGACCTCGAGTTCGCCTGGCGGGCTTGTCGCGCCGTGAAGTCGAACGCGATCCTGCTCGCCTCGGGCGGCGCATCGGTCGGTGTCGGAATGGGGCAGGTGAACCGGGTCGACTCGTGCAAGCTGGCCGTCGCCCGCGCCGGAGATCGCGCGAAGGGGAGCGTGGCGGCATCCGACGCGTTCTTCCCGTTCGAAGACGGGCCGCAGATCTTGCTGGATGCCGGGGTGAAGGCGATCGTGCAACCCGGCGGTTCGGTGCGCGACGACGAGACCATCGCGGCCGTCGAGGCGGCAGGCGTCACGATGTACTTCACCGGAGAACGACACTTCTTCCACTGACCGCTTCTTTCACTGATTCGGTGGCGGTCGACCGCCGCGCGACCTAGGCTGGAAGGCTGCCCTGCCACCAGGGCGGCACCTCTTTCCTCATGCCAGACACCCTCTCCGTCTCGACGCCCTCGCGCGCCGGGACCGCGCGCACCCTGATGCGCGTGCTCCCGTTCGTGCGGCCCGCCCTGCCGCGGATCATCCTCGGGATGGTCGCCGCACTGCTCGCCGGACTTGTGGCGCTCGGTCTCCCGCTCGTGTTGCAGTCGCTGGTCGACGGGCCGCTCGCCAGCGGCGACGCGTCACAGGTGTGGCCGGCGGCGGTCATCGTGCTCGTGCTCGGCGTGCTTGAGGCGGCGTTCATCATGGCGCGCCGGTTCCTGGTGCTGACCCCCGGTACGCACGTCGAGGCGGCGCTGCGCACGACGCTCTACGCCAAGTTGCAAGACCTGCCTGTCGCGTTCCACGACAAGTGGCAGAGCGGCCAGTTGCTCTCCCGGGCGATGAGCGACCTCGGGCTGATTCGCCGGTGGCTCTCATTCGGCCTCGTGTTGCTGATTGTGAACTTCATCATGATCGTCGTCGGGGCGATCGTGCTGTTCTTGTGGAGCTGGCTGCTCGCGCTCGTCTTTCTGGTGTGTTCGATCCCGCTGTGGATCTACGCCTACGTGTTCGAGCAGAAGTACTCGATCGTCGCCCGGCGCTCGCAAGACCAGCAGGGCGACCTCGCGACCGCGGTCGAAGAGAGCGTGCACGGCATCCGGGTGCTCAAGGCATTCGGCCGCGGCAAGTACTCCCTCGAGAAGTTCACCCGCCAGGCCGACCAGTTGCGCGGTACCGAACTCGACAAGGCCCGGGCGATCGCGAGCATCTGGCTATGGCTGCTGCTCGTGCCCGATGTCGCGTTCGCGCTCTGCCTGGGTGCCGGCGTGTGGCTGGTCGTCGATGGGCAGCTGACGAGCGGCGCCCTCGTCGCGTTCTTCGCGACGGCGACGGTGCTGCGCTTCCCCATCGAGTCGATCGGCTTTCTGCTGTCGATGACCTTCGACACCCGCACAGCCGTCGACCGGCTCTTCGAAGTCCTTGACTCGCCCAACCCGATCACCGACCCGGCCGACCCCTCCACCGTCACCGACCCCCGGGGGCGCCTCACGTTCGAAGACGTGCACTTTCGTTATCAGGATGCCCCGCCGGGCGTGCCCGACCTGGTCGACGGCGTCGACCTCGACCTCGAACCCGGCGAGACGATGGCGCTCGTCGGGCTCACCGGGTCAGGCAAGACCACGATCACGGCCCTGACCACCCGGCTCTATGACGTCACGGGCGGGGCGATCAAACTCGACGGCGTCGACATCCGCAATCTCACCCGCGAGGAGCTGCGCCGACGCATCGCGATGGCGTTCGAAGACGCCACCCTGTTTTCGGCCTCGGTGCGCGACAACGTACTGCTCGGGCGACCCGAGCTGACCGACGGCGGGGATGCCGTTTTGGCGGAGGCTCTTGAGATCGCCCAGGCCGAGTTCGTGGCCGAGCTGCCCGAGGGCGAAGACACCACTGTCGGCGAGGAAGGGCTCTCGCTGTCGGGCGGGCAACGTCAACGTCTTGCCCTGGCTCGCGCCGTTGCCGCGGCCCCGTCGGTGCTCGTTCTCGATGACCCGCTCTCGGCGCTTGACGTCGACACCGAGGCTCGGGTCGAAGCGGCCCTGCGTCGCGTACTCGCCACTACGACCGCGCTCATCGTGGCGCACCGGCCCTCCACCGTGCAGCTCGCCGACCGCGTCGCGCTGCTGCAGGACGGCAAAGTCACCGCGGTCGGCACCCATTCGCAGCTGCTCGCGACCAACGACCACTACCGGTATGTGATCTCGTCACTCGAGCCCGACAACCCCCGGGAGGTGGAGAAGTGAGCGTCACCGGAGTCGAAGGCGAAGAGCGCGGCGACTACACCCGCGACGAGAGTCGGCAGATTCGGGCGCGGTCGTTGCGCCTGCTCGGGTCGTTGTTGCGCCCGGTGCGTGCGCGCGTCATCGTCACGCTGTTGGTCGTCGTCATCAGCACCGCGGCGCAGGTGGCCGGGCCGGCGCTCATCGCGCTCGGCATCAACGCCGGGCTGCCCGCCGCCATCGACGGCGACTTCGTGCCTCTCGGCGTCGCCGTCGGTGCGTACCTCGCCACCGGAGTGATCGGGGCGGTACTGATCGCCTGGTACACGATGCTCTCGGCGCGGGTCAGTCAGGCGATCCTGTTCGACCTGCGGCGGCGCGTGTTCTTGCATGCGCAACGGCTGAGCCTCGAGTTCCACGAAAGGTATACCTCGGGGCGCATCATCGCCCGCCAGACGAGCGACCTCGAGTCGATCCGCGAACTTCTTGACTCCGGACTCAACGGCCTCGTGCGCGGGGTGCTCTACATGGCCTTTATCGGCGTCGCGCTCGTCGTGTTCGACTGGGTGAGTGCGCTCGTCATCGTGGGCGCGCTCGTGCCGCTCGCGCTGCTCACTCGCTGGTTCCAGACGCGGTCGCAGCGGGGATTCCGACTGACCCGTGTCGCGTCGGCTCGCCTCATCGTCAAGTTCGTCGAAACGATGACGGGTATCCGTGCGGTCAAGGCGTTCCGCACCGAGCAGCGCAACGATCGCGAGTTCGCGAGTCTCGTCGAGGACTACCGGGATTCCAATGCCAAGGTCATCAAACTGTTCGGTATCTACGACCCGGGCCTCGTGCTCATCGGCAGAACCGCGGTCGCCGTCGTGGTGCTGGTCGGTGGCTTCCGGGTGCTCGATGGGGGGCTCGAGATCGGCTCGCTCCTCGCGATCGTGCTCTACGTGCACCGCTTCTTCGACCCCGCCGAAGAGATGGCGATGTTCTACAACTCGTACCAATCGGCCTCCGCGGCGCTCGAGAAGATCTCGGGCGTGCTCGAAGAGGAACCGAGCGTTCCCGACCCGGTCGCGCCGGTCGACCTCTGGACCGCGAAGGGAACGATCGACTTCCGCGACGTGCGGTTTGCCTACGGCGACGACCGCATCGTCCTGCCCGACTTCTCGCTCTCCATCCCGGCGGGTCAGACCGTCGCGCTGGTCGGCTCGACCGGCGCAGGCAAGTCGACCCTCGCGAAACTGCTCGCGCGGTTCTACGACCCGACGGTCGGCACCGTCGATCTCGACGGCATCGACCTGCGGCGCCTCCACCCGAAAGATCTGCGCCGGGCCATCGTGATGGTCACCCAGGAGGCATACCTGTTCAGCGGATCGGTCGCCGAGAACATCGCGCTCGGAAAGCCCGACGCGACGCCGGACGAGATCGTCGCGGCCGCGCGCGCCGTCGGCGCAGACACCTTCATCGACAAACTCCCCGACGGCTACGACACCGACGTCAACAAGCGTGGCGGACGCGTCTCCGCGGGACAGCGGCAACTGCTGTCGTTCGCGCGCGCGTTCCTTGCCGACCCGGTCGTGCTCATCCTCGACGAGGCAACCGCATCGCTCGACATCCCGAGCGAGCGGCTCGTGCAGGAGGGTCTCACCACCCTCCTCGCCGATCGCACGGCGATCATCATCGCGCACCGACTGTCGACCGTCTCGATCGCCGACCGGGTGCTCGTCATGGAGCACGGCAAGATCGTCGAAGACGGCACGCCGGCCGACCTGATCGCCGGAACCGGTCGCTTCGCCCGCCTGCATGCCGCCTGGCGCGATTCGCTGGTTTAGCCCCGCCCCAAACCCTTCGATTCGTGCCGATTGGCGCGTGCTTGGATGTTTTCCCGCCAGTCGGCACGAATCGTCGGGGTTCGATGAGGGCTATCGGCGCGAAGGTTTCGCTCGACCCCGTTCACGCGGGGTCGTAGCGGGCGAGCCGAAGGTTCACCCGGTAACCGTCGTCGGTGGTGATGAGCGGTGTGCCTTCACCGCGGAAGTGCTCGAGGGCGCGATCCTCGTGCCCCGTGGCGGCGTGCCCCGACGCGCGGATGACCCGCCACCACGGAACATCCGACCCGTACCAGGACATGACGTTGCCGACAGCCCGAGCGGCGCGGGAGCCGAGGACCGCCGCAACATCCCCATAGGTCATCACGTAACCCGGCGGGATTGTGGCGACGATCTCAAGCACCGCCTCAGCGAACTCGGCGGCCGGGGCAGACCTCACAGGTCGAGCGCGCCCAGGTTCTCGCCGTACGGCGTCTGCCCGATGACGCGGAAACCGACCGACTCGAAGAAGGCGCCGGGCCCGGCGTCGCCGGCAGCCCAGACGACGGTCGCCCGCGAGAACCCGCGCTTGCGGGCTTCGTCGGCAAACGCCTGGATCGCGAAGCGACCCACGCCGCGACCCTGGGCCTCCGCGGAGACGTTGACGCGCCACAGCGCCGCGCGCAGAAATTCTTCGGGAGCGTCGGCGTCGAACGCGCCCATGATGTACCCGACCACCTGGCCGTCGTCGAGAATGACCCGGGGCCACGACCCGGAGGGGTCCAACTGCTGTTCGGTGTGGGTGTACGTCTCCGGTTCGAGGAAGTCCTCCTGGCCTGGCTTGAGCGTCAAACGGTTCGCGGCCGAGATGGTCTCGGCGTTCAGCTCGTTCAATCGCAGTTCACCCATGCGGTCCAGGCTAACCCGCTCCTGGCATGGCGGTCAGGGTATCTCGACGTCAAGATATCTCGCATGCCCGGTAGGCTGGTCGGCGGCCTCCACGAAAGGCCACCCGTCGAGAGGAAAACAGTGGTCGAGAAGATCAAGGTCGAAGGAACGGTCGTCGAACTCGACGGCGACGAGATGACGCGCATCATCTGGCAGTTCATCAAGGACCGCCTCATCCACCCCTACCTCGACGTGACCCTCGAGTACTACGACCTCGGCATCGAGCACCGCGACGCGACCGACGACCAGGTCACGATCGACGCGGCCCACGCCATCCAGAAGCACGGTGTCGGCGTGAAGTGCGCCACGATCACCCCCGACGAGGCCCGGGTCGAAGAATTCGGCCTCAAGAAGATGTGGAAGAGCCCGAACGGCACGATCCGCAACATCCTCGGCGGCGTGATCTTCCGCGAGCCGATCATCATCTCGAACATCCCGCGCCTCGTGCCCGGCTGGAACAAGCCGATCATCGTCGGCCGT
>NZ_JANMSQ010000189.1:0-4289 GCF_031389465.1 Pseudolysinimonas sp. | reverse complement strand
CGCGAGATCGCGTCGTACGCGGGGTCAACGCGCAGGGCAAGATCGCTCGTGAGCATGCGCGGCTCGCGGTGGCCGTCCGAGTGCGCGAGCGGCACCAGCCCGGCACCTCCGCCGTTCACCGGTCGCCACTGCTTGGCTCCGGCGGGGCTCTCCATGAGCTCCCACTCGTACGCGTACAGGATGTCGAAGAACTCGTTGTCCCACCGGGTCGGGTGGTAGGTCCAGGTGACCTCGAGGCCCGAGGTGATCGCGTCGTCGCCCGTGCCGGTGCCGTGGCTGTTCGTCCAGCCGAAGCCCTGCTGTTCCATGGTCGCAGCCTCCGGGTCGAGGCCGACCGCGTCGGCCGGGCCGGCGCCGTGGGTCTTTCCGAAGGTGTGCCCGCCGGCGATGAGGGCGACGGTCTCTTCGTCGTTCATCCCCATCCGGGCGAACGTCTCCCGGATGTCGCGCGCCGAGGCGAGCGGGTCGGGGTTGCCCCCGGGACCCTCGGGGTTGACGTAGATGAGTCCCATCTGGACCGCGGCGAGCGGGCTCTCGAGGTCCCGGTCGCCGGTGTAGCGCTCGTCGCCGAGCCACTCGGTCTCCGGACCCCAGTAGACGTCGTCGTCGGGTTCCCAGACATCGGCACGTCCGCCGCCGAAGCCGAAGGTCGCGAAACCCATCTGCTCGAGCGCGACGTTGCCGGCGAGGATCATCAGGTCCGCCCAGGAGATCGACTGCCCGTACTTCTTCTTGACCGGCCAGAGCAAGCGGCGGGCTTTGTCGAGGTTGCCGTTGTCGGGCCAGCTGTTGAGCGGCGCGAAGCGCTGCTGGCCCGCTCCCGCCCCGCCGCGGCCGTCGCCGACGCGGTACGTGCCGGCGCTGTGCCAGGCCATGCGGATGATGAACGGGCCGTAGTTGCCGAAGTCGGCGGGCCACCAGGGCTGCGACGTGGTGAGCACCGTCGCGATGTCCGTCTTGACGGCGGCGAGGTCGAGGGCCTGGAACGCCGCGGCGTAGTCGAAGTCGCCCCCGAGCGGATTGGCGACAACCGGGTTCTTGGCGAGGATCTTGAGGTTGAGGCGGTCCGGCCACCACACGCTGTTCGCCGAGCCGCTCGTCGGGTGCGGCTGCTTCGGACCGACGACGGGGCACCCATCGGCGGCCGTGGAGCCTTCGGTGATGATCGGGGATTCGGCGTCAGTCATGGCTTCTCCTAGGTGATTCGGGCGTGGCGGTCATCGGGACGCCGCGATCGCGGCAGCCGGCGCAGAGACCCCAGAACACGACCTCGGCGAGGTCGACGGTGAAGCCATCCGCGTCGCCGGGGTCGAGGCAGGGAGCGTGGCCGACGGTGCACGGGATGTCGCGGACGGACCCGCACTCGCGGCACACGGCGTGGTGATGGTTGTCGCCGACCCGCGCCTCGTAGAGGGCGGGCGAGTCGGCGGGCTCGATGCGGCGCAGCAGCGAGCCCGCGGTGAGCGCCCGCAACACGTTGTGCACCGATTGCACCGAGAGCGAAGGATGCCGTCCGGCGAGTCGCGCGTGGACGCTCTCCGCGTCGCTGTGCGGCCAGGCCTCGACGGTCTCGAGCACGGCGATCCGCGGGCGGGTCACTCGGAGACCCGCGGCGCGCAGCCTGTCGTCGAGAGCCGGTCGCGTCACGACCCCACCTTATCGTGAACAACTCAAAAACAGCGAGCCGGGGGCTTACCCTGCGACGGGCACCTTCGCGCCGGCGTCGAACTCGAGCAGATCACCAGTCTCACCCGCCCGGGCGGCTCGACGGCCGACAACCCACTGGTAGACCAGGAACGCTGCGAGGGCGACCGTGCCGATTCCGATCTTGACGGGCCACGGCCAGTCCTGCCGCGTCACGAAACCTTCGATGACACCCGAAACCAGCAGGGAGAGCGCCAACCCGACGACGATCGTGAAGAACGCGCGGCCATCCTCGGCGAGTGCCTGCCGCCGTGTGCGGGCGCCGGGCGCGACCCACGACCAGAAGATGAGCATCCCGGCCGCCCCGGCGACGAAGATCGAGTACAGCTCGAGCTGCCCGTGCGGGGAGATGTAGAGGAAGAACTGGTCGAGCCGATCGAACTCGTTCATCACGGCGGCCGAGATCCCCAGGCCTTGGGCGTTCACGAACAGCAGGTACACCGGGTACACCCCGGTGATGCCGAACATGACGCACTGCGCGGTGAGCCAGGCGTTGTTCGTCCACACCTGGCCGGTGAACCCACCCTCCGAGCTCTCCGAGTAGTAGGAGACGAACTCCTGTTCGGCGTACTCGCGCCGCAGCTCCTCCGGCCCGAGCAGGTCGAGCAGTTCGGGGTTGATCGTGAACCACGCGCCAAACGCCGTCGCGACCGCGGCGAACAGCACGGTGACGACGAGCGACGACCAGCGGATGCGGTAGAGCGCCGCCGGAAGCTGGTTAGCGAAGAAGATGGTGAGCTGCCGAAGCGGATTGGTCGGCGCCCCCGTGAACCGCACCCGCGCCTTGGCGAGGGCGAGCGAAATATGGTCGCCCTGCACGGTCTCGCCGACGGTCGCCTTGATCTCGGCGAGGTGAGCGGATGCCGACTGGTACAGGTCGATCAGCTCGTCGGAGTCGCGGCCGCTGAGCTTTCGCTGCCCCGCGAGAACCGCGAGCCGATCCCACTCCGCGCGATGGGCGGCTGAGTAGGCGTCGAGGTCCATGCACTGGAAGGATATCCGCATGGTGGCCGACCCCGACTCGGAGTGGATCGACGACTACGCCCCCGGCGAGGAGGGAACCCTCACCGGGGAGGCGGTCACCCTCGACCTGCATCCCACCGGCTTCGTGTTGCGTGCCCTCGGTGCTCTCATCGACGTCGTCGCCAGCGTTGTTGTCTTCGTCATTCTGGCGATCGCGCTGAGCCTGACGCTGGTGACGCTCGGCACGGAAGAGGCGGTGCAGGCCGCCCTCTTCATCGTGACGATCGTCGTGTGTTTCGTCGGCATCCCGATGACGGTCGAGACGCTCACGAAAGGTAAATCGCTCGGTAAACTCGCGATCGGCGGGCGGATCGTGCGGCTCGACGGCGGCTCGATCAACGTGCGCCATGCCGCCATCCGTGCCCTACTCGGGATCTTCGAGTTCTACACGACCTTCGGCGGGGCCGCGGCGTTGTGCGGGCTGCTCACTCCGCGCACCCAGCGCCTCGGCGACTTGGCTGCGGGGACCTACTGCCAGTACGAGCGGGTGTCGGGTCGGGTGCTGCCGCTGTTCGGCATCCCGCCGCAACTCGCCGAATGGGCCCGCATCGTCGATGTCGCCCGGATGCCGACCCAGCTCACGCGGCGCATCGGGCAGTTCCTCGCGCAGGCGACGCAGTACGACCCGGATCGGCGCGCCCGTATCGCCGCCGAACTCGCGACCGAGGCTGCGGTATTCGTCGCGCCTGTTCCACCCGTCTCGCCCGAACTGTTCCTCGCCGGGGTCACCGTCGTGCGGCGCGAACGCGAGACCGAGGCGCTGCGCCTCGAACGCGAGCGCCTCACGAAGCTGCAACCCGCCCTGCGCGGCACCCCGCACAGCTTTCCCCTTAGGGACGACTCCCCCGCTGGTTGAGTAGCGCGCCGCGCCAGCGGCACGCGTATCGAAACCACACCAGCGGGTTACTCGGACCGGGGTTTCGATACACCCGCCTACGGCGGGCACTCAACCCACGGGGTGTGAGCTCAGTAGCGGTAATGGTCGACCTTGTACGGTCCATCGACCGGAACTCCGAGGTAGGCCGCCTGCGCGGGCGTCAGCTCGGTGAGCTCCACCCCGAGGGCCTCGAGGTGCAGCCGGGCGACCTTCTCGTCGAGCACCTTCGGCAGCACGTAGACGCCGACCGGGTAGGCATCCGTGCGCGTGAAGAGCTCGAGCTGCGCGAGCACCTGGTTCGAGAATGAGTTGCTCATCACGAACGACGGGTGCCCGGTCGCATTGCCCAGGTTCATGAGGCGTCCCTCGGACAGGACGAGCACGCTGCGCCCGCTCGGCAGACGCCACTCGTGCACCTGCGGCTTGATCTCCACCCGCTCGGCCCCGGCGAGCTTCTCGAGCCCGGCGATGTCGATCTCGTTGTCGAAGTGGCCGACGTTCGCGACGATCGCCTGGTGCTTCATCCCGAGCAGGTGCTCGACCGTGATGACGTTCTCATTGCCGGTTCCGGTGACCCAGATGTCGACCTGGTCGAGCATGCTCTCGATGCGGGCGACCTGGTAGCCGTCCATGGCGGCCTGCAGTGCATTGATCGGGTCGACCTCGCTCACGACGACGCGGGCAC
>NZ_JANMSQ010000188.1:0-2393 GCF_031389465.1 Pseudolysinimonas sp. | reverse complement strand
GGCGAACAGCAGACCGAATACCAGGAGAAGGGCGACCGTCACCGCCGCGCTGCGCACCGCGACGAGCACCTGGCCCCGACGCGAGCCCATGAGCGTCCCGGCGCCGTGGCCGACCCACCGCAGCGCGCGGACGAGGCCCGCGACCCAGCTCACCGCGGCAGTCATCACCGCGGGCGCCGAACGCGCCGACGTCGCCGCGACGGCCCCGGCTCCCAGGGCTGCCGCCAGGCACAGCCCGACGACCCAGCCCGCGTCGCGGATCGCGACGACCCCGACCAGCGCGATCGAGAGCGCGACGGTCACGAGGTCTCCCACCGCTCGCCGGCGCACCAGCGCCGGCACCGCCGGCGCCCAGACCAGCAGGCCCACGAGCGCGGCGCCGAGCCCGAGCCGGTGACCCACCAGGAGCCCCCCGCCGGCGACGCCGGTGGCCCCGCACGCCAGCAGGATGCCGGTCGAGGCCGTTCGACGGTGCTCGCCCCAGAACTCCCTGACCGCCAGGGCGACCGGGCCGGGGGTGCGAGCGATCCCGGCGGCCGCGCCCGGTCGAACTGATGCTCCCGGCAGGGGCGGCGTCGACCACCCCTCCGGCCGCGAGCCCGGCGACGGGCCCGCGAGGGCGGGCCCGGGCGTGGCGGCTGCTGAGGAGGAGGAGGGCACGCCGGGATCCGTCATAGCCGTCACCGTAGGGAGGCTGAGGCGGCCGTGTCCGGCGCGACGGCAGGAGGCGCCGTGCAGATTGTGTGCGGGCGTGTGCGGGTCCCGTGAGCACCGCTGTTTGGGGCGCTGAACTGCAAGGGAGCAAATCCGGCGCCCCGGCGCGGCCAGCCACCGACCGCCGGACCGGCGGCGGGATCGACTCCTTCGGTCAGGCGGGCAGCGCTACGGGTTCGACGCCGAGCTCGGCGAGGAGGGTGAGCACGCGCGCCCGGATCTCGTCCCGGATCGGGCGGACGGAATCGATGCCCTGGCCCGCGGGGTCCTCGAGCTTCCAGTCCTCGTAGCGCTTGCCTGGATAGATCGGGCAGACATCGCCGCAGCCCATCGTGATGACGACGTCGGACGCCCGGACCGCCTCGTTCGTGAGGACCTTGGGGCTTTCGGTGCGAAGGTCGATGCCGACCTCGAGCACCGCGGC
Organism: Pseudolysinimonas sp.; assembly: GCF_031389465.1. GTDB lineage: Bacteria > Actinomycetota > Actinomycetes > Actinomycetales > Microbacteriaceae > Pseudolysinimonas_A. Next base: position 1,255 of record NZ_JANMSQ010000188.1, on the reverse strand, counting down.
GACCGCGGCGGGGTTGATCTGGTCGGCGGGCATCGAGCCCGCCGAGCGGACCTCGACCCCGCCGCCGGACAGCGCGGCCAGGAAACCGGCGGCCATCTGCGAGCGGCCGGCGTTGTGGACGCAGACGAACAGGGCGCTGGGGCGGGTGGTGGTCTGGGTCATCGGGTTTCCTCGTCCTTGGGGTTCGGGCCGTCGGGGTTGCGGGGGAGGCTGCGGGGGAGGTTGGGGGGAGCTGGGGTCGGGGTCGACGCGCCTGACGCCGACGGGCGCGTCGTCGGACTTCAGCCCAGCGGCACGAGGTGCCGGGCGTCGATGTCCCTCACCTTCGCGACCCGCCGCGCGTACTTCTCGCCGCCCTGGCCCTTGCCGAGCCATTCCGTCGACATCCACACCCGAACGATCTCGAGCGCGATCGCCGAGCCGATGATCTTGCCGCCGAGGCACAGGACGTTGGTGTCCGAGTGCGAGCGCGCCAGCCCGGCGCAGAAGGGGTCCTGGCACACCGCGGCGTAGATCCCGGCGATCTTGTTCGCGATCATCGCGCTTCCGTAGCCGACGCCGTCGACGAAGATCCCGCGGTCCGCCTCGCCCCGCGCGACGGCAAGGGCCGCGGGGTAGACGTGGTCGGGAAGGTCCGCCGCGTCGTCGGTGTCGGTGCCGAAGTCGGAGATCTCGTGCCCCGCGGCGCGCAGCAGCGTCTTGATCTCCTCCTTGAGCCCGCGGCCGGCGTGGTCGCTCGCCATCGCGATGCGCATCGTGAGCCCCTTTCGTGGGTCAGGGACAAACGTAGGGGCATCCGAGGGTCGACGTCGGCCAGTCACAGTCGCACCCGCGTCAGGCGTCGCGCAGCCGGAGCACGAGCACCGCGGCCAGCAGCGCCCCGGCGGCCCAGGCGGCGAGGACGCCGACGCCGGCCCACGGGCTGATGGGCAGGCTGTCCAGCCCGATGGTGTTCTGGATGGCGAGTCCCGCGCCGCTCGGGCTGAGCTGCTCGAGACGTCGTTTCCAGTCGGCGTCCGTCACGACGCCAGCGAGGATCGGGAACAGGTACAGCAGGCCGAGGACGACCCCGATGGCCGTGGCGGAGTCCCGCACGAGGGCGGCGATTGCCCTGGCTGTTGCCCGGCAGGATCACCCGACCGGCCAGCAGCGAACCCAGGACGGCGACGGTGCCCGCCGCGAGCACCAGGCCGGCGACGGTTGCCGCCTTGGCGGCGAACACGGCCAGGACCGCGATGACCACCTGGCCGAGCTG
>NZ_JANMSQ010000167.1:0-5671 GCF_031389465.1 Pseudolysinimonas sp. | reverse complement strand
CCGAAGGCTTCTTCGGCTGGGCGCAGATCTGGGTCAAGATCTTCTGGGAGAACGGCGTGCTGCGACGCTCGTCGGTCGGACGGAAACTCGCAGGGCCCTCACGCGACGTGCGCACGCTGCGCTACCTGAAGGCCGCCCACTTCGAGGTCACGTTCGACCGTGCCGAGGAGTTCGAGCTGGACGGCGACGAGTTCGGGATGGTCATCGGGTTCAGCACCGAGGCCGACGCCGGCGCGCTTACCGTTCGCGTTCCCGTGACCTAGTCGCGCGGACGACAGTGGAGACCTGCCGCGACCTGAGCACGAGGAGCACCAGAGTTGCGACACCGGCGATTGCGGTCGCCAAGATGGCGGGGCCGACCAGCCGGGTGAGTGCCTCTGCCCACAGCTGCCGCCCGACCAGCTGATTCACGTCGGACTGGGTGAGAGTGTCCGAGCCGCTGAACCCGTCGTACATCTGCGTCGTCGTGGCGACCGCGCTCAGGGCGATCACCGCGGCGAAAAGGGCCAGCGCACCCGTCAGCCCGCCGAGCGATGCCAGATACCGCCGACGAATCACCTCATGCTCCGCGGGCGGAGGGCATGCAGCACCAGCCAGGTGGAAATAGCGACGATTCCTGCAACGAGCAAGGGACCGGGCAGGGTGCTGCGCACCATGCTGAGTGCCGCCTCTTCGGAGGTCGTTTGGCCGAGGTACATGGCCGTGTCGGTTACCACCAGCTGGAAGACCCACGCCGCCGCAAGCAGCAGCCCGGCGCCGAGGGCGAGAAGAGTCCACTCGACAATGCGGTTGCTGCGATCGGGCTCGGGCTCGTCGACATCCACCGGCTCTTCGTCGGCGGCAGGGCGAAGCACGAGGGGCGGCGGATCGGGGACCCGCACGGCGCTCGCCGGCGGGCCACCCGGGATGCGCACCGGATCCGTGCGGGTCGAGTGGGCGGGCGCTGAGGCCGGAGACGTCAGAACCGGACCGTCATAGCCGCGCTGGAACTGTGCCGCGTAGTGCGGGTCGATCGCCGGCTTGTCACCCATACCCACACCCTCCTATGCGGGAGGACGCTGCTCAAGAGGCTCACCTGACAGAATCCCGCGAAGCCAGTCGCGCGCCTCGACGAACACGTCGTCGCCGTAGCGCGACCGCACCTCGACGTTTCGTCGATCAGCCCGCGGGTACGACCCCAAGAAGATCACGTTGGGGCTGAACCGCTTGAGCCCGAGCAGCGCGTCGGCGACCCGCTCGTCGTGGATGTGACCGTCGAGGTCGACGACGAATCGGTAGCGGCCGAGGGCATCCCCGATCGGTCGGGATTCGAGCAGGCTCATGTTGACGCCGCGGGTCGCGAACTGTTCGAGCATCTCCATGAGCGCGCCTGGTGCGTCGGAGGGCAGCTCGACGATGACGCTCGTCTTGTCGGCACCGGTGCGCTCCGGGATGGCGAGGCTCGACGAGACGAGCACGAACCGGGTGACGGCGTTCGGGTTGTCGCCGATGCCGTCGGCGAGCACCTCCACCCCGAGCTCGCGTTCGATTCCCGGCGGGGCGATGGCGGCATCCGCGATCGCGTTCGCCGCGAGCAGCCCGGATGCCGCGGTGACGTTCGAGGTCGCCGGCAGGTGCTCGTGGTCCGGCAGCTCGCGGTCGAGCCAGAGGTGGCACTGGGCGTAGGCGACGGGATGCGCGGCGACGACTCGCACGTCGGCGAGCGCCGTGCCGGGCCGAGCGACGAGCGAGAAGTTCACCGGCACGAGGTACTCGCCGATGATGCGCAGTCCGGGGATGTTGGCGAGCGCATCCTGGGTCGCACTCACCCCGCCCTCGATGCTGTTCTCGATCGCGATCATCGCGGCGACACTGCGGCCCGAAATGACGTCGTCGAGCGCCTCGCCGACGTTGTTGACGCTGCGCCACTCCGCGCCTTCAGCCTCGGGCACCTGGGTGAGCGCCAGCCAGGTGAAGGTGCCGGCGGGCCCCAGGTAGCTGTAGCTCGGCATGGCTGCGAGCCTACTGGCGTCGCGGCAGTGTCGGCATTCGCCAGATGTCGGCAGACTGGGGGCATGACGGATCGCGCAGGAACACCCGCCCTCGAGTCCGACCTCGTCGACCTCGACGATCTGCTGCGGGCTTACGAGGGCGTGGCAGCGGCCGACCAGCCCGTCGTGTTCGGCACCAGCGGCCATCGCGGCTCGAGCCTCGACGGCGCCTTCACCGACACCCACATCGCGGCGATCACGCAGGCGATCGTCGAGTACCGCAGCGCCCAGGGCGTCGAGGGGCCGGTATTCGTCGGCGCCGACACCCACGCGCTTTCCGCCCCGGCCCAGGTGACCTGCCTCGAGGTGCTCGCCGCGAACGGGGTCACGGCGCTGGTGGATGCCGACGCCGGCTGGGTGCCGACGCCCGCCGTCTCGCGCGCGATCATCCGCCACAATCGCGCGCTGGAGCATGGAACGGGGGCCATTTCTGGCCGCCGCCGCGACGCTAGCGCCGAGCGCCGTCTCGGCGCTCGGGAGCCGCGCCTGGCCGACGGAATCGTCATCACCCCGAGCCACAACCCACCGCGCGACGGCGGCTTCAAATACAACCCGCCGCACGGCGGCCCGGCCGATTCGGATGCCACCGGCTGGATCGCAGGACGCGCGAACGAGATCATCGCCGGCGGAAACCGTGACGTGAAACGCTCTCGGGCGGTTACCGCGGAGCCCTACGACTTCCGCGGCGAGTACGTGACCGATCTCGCCTCCGTGCTCGACCTGGGCGCAATCAAGGCCTCAGGTCTGCGGCTCGGCGCCGACCCGCTCGGCGGTGCCAGCGTCGACTATTGGAAGCTCATCGCCAGCCACTACGGGCTGCCGCTCGAGGTGACCAACCCGGCCGTCGACCCGACATGGCGATTCATGACCCTGGATTGGGACGAAAAGATCCGCATGGATCCGTCGTCACCGAGCGCGATGGCCTCGGTCGTCGCGCGGCGTGCGGACTTCGACATCCTCACCGGCAACGACGCCGACGCCGACCGGCACGGGATCGTCACCCCTGACGGCGGGCTGATGAACCCCAACCACTACCTCGCGGTCGCCATCCAATACCTGTGCACGCACCGCGACGGCTGGAGCGCCGAAGCAGCGATCGGCAAGACCCTGGTGTCGAGCACGATGATCGACCGGGTCGTCGCATCGCTCGGCCGGCGGCTGTGGGAGGTTCCGGTCGGCTTCAAGTGGTTCGTTCCCGGACTGATCGACGGGTCAGTCGCGTTCGGCGGCGAGGAGAGTGCGGGCGCGTCTTTCCTCGAGCTCGACGGCTCCGCGTGGACCACCGACAAGGACGGAATCATCCTCGCCCTGCTCGCCGCCGAGATCCGCGCGGTAACGGGGAAGTCTCCCTCGGTTCTCTACTCCGAGCTGACCGAAGAGTTCGGCGACCCCGCCTACGCCCGAGTGGATGCCGCGGCTTCCCCCGCGCAGAAGGCGCGGCTCGGCAAACTGTCGGGCTCCGACATCCGTGCCGACAAGCTGGCGGGCGACCCGATCGTCGACCGCCTCTCGTCCGCCCCCGGCAACGGCGCGGCGATCGGCGGCGTGAAGGTCGTCACCGAGCACGCCTGGTTCGCCGCCCGCCCCTCGGGCACGGAAGACGTCTACAAGATCTACGCCGAGTCGTTCCGCGGCCCGGATCACCTCGCCGAGGTCCAGGCCGAAGCGAAGCTGATCGTCGACGCCGCTCTCGGCTCCTGAGCCACCCGCCTAGATCCATCTCGGCGCGCTCAGACCCGGTTCGAGGGCCGTCCATCCGCGCCCGGCTCCATCTAAGGAAACTCTCAGCCGGCGTAGCTGGGAGCTGCGGGGAGGCCGAATATCTCCTCGAGCGTCATCACGCCGGTGTCGTGCATCTCGGTCGCGAGGGGGACGCCTACGTAGCGCACGTGCCACGGCTCGAACTCGTAGCCGGTGATCGGGGTGTACCCCTCGGGGTAGCGGATGATGAAACCGAATCGGTAGGCGTTCGCAGCCAGCCACTGCCCCTGCGCAGTGGTCGCGAAGCACTGGTCGAGGTTGCACTGCGACGGCACGGCACCGAGGTCCATCGCGAGTCCGGTCTGATGTTCGCTGTGACCCGGGCGGGCGCTGGTGAGGTCGGCGCCCTCTTGGCCGAGCGATGAGACCCAGCCGTTGTAGACATCCACCTGGCGCCCGTAGCTGCGGTAGGTCGAGAGGGACTGCATCTCGAGCCCCGTCTCGGCGGTGTGAGTCGCGAGCAGTGCCTGCATTTGGGATGCCGCCTCGGCCCGTAGCTGCCCGCCGCCGATCACGTTCAGCCCGACCAGGTCGGCGGGCGCGTAGTCCTGTGGGTTGAGGGGGCGCAGCTTGTTGACGACGACTTGGAGGCTCGCCGCGCTGTCGATGTCGAACTGGTCGAGGGGGAACGTCGGGGTTGGGGTCGGAGTGGGAGTCGGGGTCGGCGTCGCCGTCGGGGTCTCGGACGGCTCAGCCACGGGCGTGCCGCCCTTCGGCGCGAAAACCACGAACGCTCCGACGATGGCCGCGACTACCGCCACCACGATGACGACCGTCACGATCCTGCGGGTTCGGATCTGCTGCGGGGTGGGGCCGCGCTGCCGCACACGGAACATCGGTTCGTCGGTCACCGCGACAGCTTACGGTTCCGCGGGGTTTCGATAGGCCGCCATTGGCGGCACTCAACCCGCGAGAGCCTTCGCGGTTTGCCGGATGTCTGCTGTCCGTGTAAATTTGCAGTCTCCGCAATCTTCTGTCCGCTCGTTGCCCGAAGGACCCATGTCCAGTCAGACCGCCGCGCCACCCGGGCAGCCGTTGCTCACGCATCGGCAGATCATGTTCATCATCTTCGGCCTGATGGCCGGAATGTTCCTCTCGTCGCTCGACCAGACGATCGTCGGTACGTCGATTCGCACGATCGCCGACGACCTCGACGGGCTCGCCCTCCAGGCCTCGGTCACGACCGCCTACCTCATCACTTCCACGGTGATGACTCCGATCTACGGAAAACTCAGCGACATCTTCGGGCGACGCCCGCTCTTCATCGTCGCGATCTCGATCTTCCTGCTCGGCTCACTGCTCGCCGGCACGGCACAGTCGATGTACGAGCTCGCGGGCTTCCGCGCTCTCCAGGGAATCGGAGCGGGCGGCCTCATGGCGCTGCCGTTCGCGATCCTCGGCGACATCCTCGCCCCGCGCGAGCGAGCCAAGTACCAGGGCTACTTCCTCGCTGTCTTCGCCACGTCGAGCGTGCTCGGTCCGCTGATCGGCGGACTGTTCGCCGGCACTCCCGAAATCTTGTTCGTCGACGGCTGGCGCTGGGTGTTCCTGGTCAACCTCCCGGTCGGCGTCATCGCGCTGCTGCTCGTGGTGCGCTTCCTGCACGTGCCGCACACCCGACACCAGGTGAAGATCGACTGGTGGGGGGCGACGACGATCGTCGTTGCGCTCGTTCCCCTCCTGCTGGTCGCCGAGAACGGCCGTGACTGGGGCTGGGGGTCACCGCTCTCGATCGCGTGCTACACGCTCGGCGGGCTCGGACTCATCGCTTTCATCGTCGTCGAGATGCTGATGGGCGACGCCGCTCTCATCCCCTTGAAGCTGTTCCGGCATCCGACGTTCTCGATGGTCACGGTGCTGGGCGTGCTGGTGGGCTTCGG
>NZ_JANMSQ010000163.1:0-18173 GCF_031389465.1 Pseudolysinimonas sp. | reverse complement strand
TCTGGTGCTTGCGCTCGCCTCGATCCAGAGTGCGTCGTTCGCGGTCGAAGGTGCGGCCCGCCAGGCGTCGCGGGTGTTCGTGCAGGCTGAAACGATCGCGCAGGGGCAGGCTGCGGCATCGCGTGCCATCGCCGTGACGCTCGCCGACTACGGGCTCGATCCCGCTGACGCACGGGTTGCGATCACCTGTCGGCCGAACCCCGCCGACTGTCTCACGCGCCGCGGCTTCGTCACCGTGACGATCGCAACGGTCGCGCCGCTGCCGTTCTTCCCAGCGGTGCTCGAGGCCGACATCCCGCCCGGCGTGCCGATCGACTCGGTCGCGACCGAGCAGGTGTCGCGGTTCGCTGGCTCATGAGCACGCGAAGGTGGCGCGACGAGGAGGGTTCAACTCTCCCGCTTGTCGCTGGTTTCGGGGCGCTCGCGCTTGCCCTCGTGCTCGTGGCCGCGGCAACATCCTCTCTCTATCTGGAACGCAAACAGCTCTTCACCCTCGCCGACGGTGCAGCGCTCGTCGGGGCGGAGGCGTTCGACCTCGCCGACGTGTCGGTCGCGTCGGGGAGCCCTGAAGCGGTGCTGCATTCCGCCGACGTGCATCGCGACGTCGCGGCGTTCCTCGCCGCGACCCCGAACGGCGGCTTCGAGCAGCTCGTGCTCGAACAAGCGACGACCCGCGACGGCGAGACGGCGACCGTCACCCTCTCGGCGGTGTGGCGCCCGCCGATCGTGACGGTGTTCTTTCCCGAGGGTGTGCGGATCGAGACGACAGCAACCGCCCGCGCGGTCTTCGGTTAGGCCAAAGGTGCCCACCGCGAGGAAATCCGGACCCGAGAAGCGACCGAAGCACGGCGTTCGCGAACTCGAAGCGATCATCCAGCTCTCCGAGCGTAACGGCTGGCATTTCGTCAAAGGCAAGACCTATTTCACAGGGAGGTGTCCGTGCGGCGCGCACTTGAAGACGGTTCACCTCACGCCGTCAAACCCCTTGTACGCACGCCAGCTCAGGGGTTGGTTCCAGCGCGTAGAGTGCTGGCAGGGAAGGGAGTGACCATGGGCTTCAGGGTGGAAATCACCGTAGAAGGCCTTGGCATGTCCGCGCAGGTCGTGGAGGAGCGCTTCGATTCCATCGCGAATGCGCTCTACGAGTGCCAGGGAATCGCGGACCAAGATCTCTCAGCGGACACCTCGAAGGCTCGATACACCTTTACCTTCGACGTTCTCGACATCGAAGATCCGGTGAAAGCGGTGGAGTTTGCCGTTTCGATCGTGCGAACGGCACTGCATGCCGCCGGTGGTGCGACGCCGAACTGGGAGCAGGGGTTCGAGCTCATTCGGCAGTCTTCGGAGCGCGCTCGCCAGCGCAAGAAGGCACTCGTCTAGCGATCTCCAGTCGCCCCCGTGCCACGGGCCGACTAGCTAGACGAAGCGCGCCGCGCTCTGCACGCGCGTACGCACCTCGAAGAGGTCGGTTCCGCCGAAAGCCGGGCCGGCCGGGCGGGTCCCGATCAGATGAGCGAGGCGGGTGCGCTGCACGAGGAACGTCGTCGCGCCCCGCACCGAGCCGAGGGTGACGACGCCCTCGGGGCTCATGTCGTCGGGGATCACGATCGCCAGGCCTGTGAATCTGACCTTCGCGAGTCGTTCGAATCTGCGAGCCCGGCTCGCCAGTTCGTGCATGGGCCGCTCATCGGGATGGATGCCGGGGCCGATCAGTTCTCCGCGCCGGGTCGAGACGCCATCCCCCCAGTCTTCACTCTGGATTCCCCACAGGCCGCTCGGCCCGAGAACGATGTGGTCGATCTTTCCGGCTCCACCTCGCGTCGGGTCGGATTGCACGTCATTCCAGACGGTGAAGCCGATTCCGAGATCGGCGAGCACGACCGCAGTGTCTTCCTCGGCGATCGCCGACGCGAGCAGGTGCCGCACCTCGAGAGGTGCCGACCGCACGAGCGTCGGGTCGTAGGGGTTCGGGATCGTGGCCCCGCGCCCGACCCACTCCTGCAGGAGGTCGAGGTACTGCTCGCGCCACCACCCGCCGGGATGCCCGTGGGTTCGCGCGCGCGGACGTGACGAGTCGGCGCGCGGGGAAGGCTCGGACGGCGCCCACGGTCGAGCGGGGGAGTCGTCGCGGTGGCCGTCCCACGCGGCCCCGGAGTCGTACGCGGCCCGTGCCTCGGGCGTGCCCACCTGCTCCCAGGCGCGCTGCACGAGATCGAAACGGGTTGCGTGGCCCCCGGTGTCGGGGTGGGTCTCTCGAAGTTTCAGCCGATACGCGCGCCGCAGGTCGGCATCGGTGGCGCTCTGCGTAACGCCGAGCACGGCATACGGGCTCGGAGCGAGGGGGCTGACAGACACCCGAATATTCTCTGCTACTCCGTGCCCTGGCTGGGACGCGCGGACACGTAACGCGGGATGGAGACGCGCATGATCAGCGCCCCGAACAACCCCACGACGCCGAGTACGAACACGCCGATGGACAGGCTGAATACCGCCGTGAGCGCGGTCACCAGGATCGGTGCACCCGCGCCGCCGAGGTCGGTGGTGAACCGCCAGGCGCCGAGGAACGGGGCGGGGTTGCGGCGGTCGGCGAGGTCGGCGCCGAGGGTCATCAGGATGCCGGCGCCGAGCCCGTTCGCGAGCGACAGGAACAGCGCGATGCCGATATACCAGCCGATCCGGGCGTCGAGGTCGTGGGTGAACGCGAGCGCGATGAGTCCGACGGAGAGACCGAGGGCGCAGGGCAGGATGGCCCACAGCCGACCGAAGCGGTCCATGATCCAGCCGCCGAGAAAGAACAGCGAGAAGTCAACGGCCGCGGCGACTCCGATCACGAGTGAGGTGGTCGCCTCGTCGAGTCCGATGCTGATCGCCCACACCGGCAGCACGACCTGGCGCACCTGCCGCAGGCCGGAGAGGATCGCCGAACCGACACCGAGGGTGAGCAACACCTTCCGCTGCGCCGCGAGGGTGGCCCACAGGCCGACGGCTTCCGCGCGAACCTCGTCTTCGCCGGCAGTGTGCGGCCCGCGCGACACGACCGCCACCGGGTCGCGCAGGACGAGCAGTACGGCCGCGGCGGCGAAACAGCAGACCGCCAGCAGGATGACGACACTCGCGGGTTCGCCGGTCACCGTGAGAAGCGCCGCCCCGGCCAACGGACCCGCCACGGCGCCGAGGCGGATACTTCCCCCGAGGGTCGCGAGTGCGCGCGCCCGAGAGCGCAGCGGCACGAAACTCGTCATGAAGGCGTGGCGGGCGAGGCCGAACGATGCACCGGCGATGCCGAGCAGCAGCACCCCGAGACCCAGCACTGCGGGATGCGGCGCGACCAACATCGCGACGACGCCGAGCAGCGCGAGCCCGGTCGCCGCGATCATCGCCCGGCGTTCGCCGATGCGGGCGACGAGCGCTCCACTCGGGATGTCGCCCATCAGCTGACCGACGACGAGCATCGAGGCGATGAGCGCGGCACCGCCGAGATCGGTGCCCAGATCCTGCGCGAGTGCCGGAATGACGGGGATGATCGCGAATTGCCCCATCGAGAACACGATCGACGGCAGGAACACGACGACGGCGACCGATCGCCAGCGGAAGGGGCGATCGGGGGGAACCATCGCCGTTCACGATACGCCTAGGCTGGAGGACGCCATGATCGAGCTCGACCTCGGCGCAGAGATCGCCGCACTCCGCAGCACGTTCAACGACATCCGAAGCGTCATCGGAGTGGAGCGGCTCGAAGCCGAGATCGCCGATCTGAGCGAGAAGGCCGGTGCGCAAGACCTCTGGGACGACCCGGATGCCGCGCAGAAAGTCACCAGCGCGCTCAGCCACCGACAGACCGAACTCGCTCGAATCATCGGTATCGAGCGTCGTCTCGACGACCTCGAGGTGCTCGTCGAGATGGCGATCGAGGGCGACGACGAGCTGAGCGCGCAGGAGTCCCGCGCCGAACTCGCCGCACTGACGAAGACCCTCGGCGAGTTCGAGGTGCAGATTCTGCTCGACGGCGAATACGACGACCGGGGAGCGGTCGTCACGATCCGCTCTGGTGCGGGCGGGGACGACGCCACCGACTTCGCCGAAATGCTCATGCGCATGTACCTGCGGTGGGCGGAGCGCCACAAATACCCCGTCAAAGTGCTCGACACCTCCTACGCCGAAGGGGCTGGCATCAAGTCGGCGACCTTCGAGGTCGATGCTCCCTACGCGTTCGGCACGCTGAGCGTCGAAGCCGGCACCCACCGGCTCGCGCGCATCAGCCCATTCGGCTCCGCCGACAAGCGCCAGACGAGTTTCGCCGCCGTCGAAGTCATCCCGGTGATGGAGGAGGCGCAAGCCGTCGAGGTCCCCGAAGGCGACATCCGAGTGGATGTCTTCCGCTCCTCCGGACCCGGCGGGCAGAGCGTCAACACCACCGACTCGGCAGTGCGCATCACGCACATCCCGACCGGAATCGTCGTGTCGATGCAGAACGAGAAGTCGCAGATTCAGAACCGCGCCGTCGCGATGCGGGTGCTGCAGACCCGCCTGATGCTGCTGCAGCGCGAAGAGGAGGCGGCGAAGAAGAAAGAACTCGCAGGCACCATCACCGCATCCTGGGGCGACCAGATGCGCTCCTACTTCCTGTACGGGCAACAGCTCGTGAAGGATCTGCGCACCGGCCACGAGGTGGGAAACCCGGCCGTGGTCTTCGACGGTGACCTCGACGGGTTCATCGCGGCGGGCATCCGCTGGCGCAAGTCGCGGGTCGAGGACTAGCCACGCTTTCCCGCCCGGTCGCGTTCGTCGGCTTCACCGCGACGCTCGTGTCGCTCTACATCGCGAGTGGCGCTCCCACCCCGTTGCTCATTGGGTGGCAACACGAGTGGGGCTTCCCCGACTCGCTCGTCGCGCTCGCCTTCGCCGCCTACGCGTTCACCTTTCTCGCGGCGCTGCTCGTCGGTGGCTCGCTCTCCGACTACCTCGGACGCAAACCCGTCATCCTCGCATCGCTGCTGTTGGCCCTCGTCTCGATCGTGATGTTCATGCTCGCGGCGTCGATCGAGTGGGTGATCGCCGCACGTGCTGTGCAGGGCGTGGCCGTCGGTGTCGTGACAGCGGCCTACACGGCGGCGCTCGTGGAGCTCGCGAGGCCCGGCACCCGGGTCGGCCCGGTCATCGCAGCCGCCGCGCCGGTCGGCGGCCTCGGGCTGGGCGCGCTCCTCGGCGGGGTCGCGATCGAACTGTGGGATCTGGATGCCGACGAGACCCTCTTCGCTGCCGTCGGAGTTCTGCTGCTCGTCGGCGTGCTCATCACCCTCTTCGCTCCCGAGACGACGACGCGCATTCCCGGTGTGTTTCGGTCGCTCGTGCCCCAGGTCGTCGTGCCCGTCGAGGCCCGTTCGTTCTTCGTGCGGATGCTGCCGATCCTGATCGCTGCCTGGGCGACGGGCTCGCTCTTCCTCGGGCTCGCGCCGACAGTCGTCCACCAGCTGCTGCGCCTCGAGAGCGGGTTGCTCGACGGGTTCACGGCAGCAATCCACGCCTTCGGGGTGTGCATCGGCAGCCTCGTCTTCGGCAGAGTCGCCGTCGGCACCGCCCTGCGCGGCGGCGCTGCCGGCCTCGTGGTGGGCGTCGCCCTCGTCGTGCTCGGGGTCGTGGTGCAGAGCATTGCGCTCGTCTGGATCGGCGGCGCCGTCGAGTCGCTGGCATTCGGCGCAGCGTTCGGCGCGATCTTCCGGGGCCTCACACCGCTCGCTCCCGAGCACCAGAGGGCGGGCACCTTTGCCGCCGTTTACGTCGCGGCCTATCTTGCGCTCGGCGTGCCCGTGGTCGTCGCCGGGCAGCTGATCGCACCGCTCGGCCTGCTCCCGGTGATCATCGGCTGGACCGTGCTCATCGTGGCGCTCGCAGCTCTGGGGCTCCTGATCCAGCTGCGTCGCCCGCGGGAAGCCGCGGTTTAGCCTGGTCGAGTGAACGCGGCACCTGAGGTCAACAACGAGACTCTCGGCAGAGGGACCCAGCATCGCCTGCGCCGGATGGTCGGGCGGAGCCCGAATGAGAGCCACCGGTCGGCGACCCCACTCGAGCTGTTGTTCGACCTCACCCTCGTCGTGGCGTTCGCGCAGGCCGGCCGCGAGACCGCCCACCTGATCGCCGAAGGCCACGTCGGCTCGGCGATCGTGGCGTTCGCCTTCGTCGTGTTCGCCGTGATCTGGGCCTGGATCAACTTCTCCTGGTTCGCGTCGGCTTACGACACCGACGACTGGTTCTACCGCGTCACGACGATGGTTCAGATGACGGGCGTCCTCGTGCTCGCCCTCGGAATCCCTGATGTCTTCGAGTCGATCGACCGCGGGGAACAGCTCAACAACACCGTCGTCGTCGCGGGGTATGTCGTCATGCGGGTGGCGATGCTCGCGCAGTGGATCCGCGTCGCCATCCAGGACCCGAAGCATCGCCGGATCGCCGTCGCCTACGCGTTCACCATCACGATCGCGCAGGTCGGCTGGACGTCGACGCTGTTCCTCGGCCTGTCGCTTGCAGGGGTCACACCGTTGCTCGTGATTCTGTACGGAATCGAACTCGTCGCCCCGGTGCTCGCCGAACGTCGAGCAGGCGGCACGCCGTGGCATCCGCACCACATCGCTGAACGCTACGGCCTGCTGGTCATCATCACCCTCGGCGAAGGGATCCTCGGCACCATCGCCGCGGTCAGCGCCCTCGTGAGCAAGGTCGGCTGGAGCTCGGAGGCGGTACTCGTCGCCGTGGCGGGTACTGGCCTCACCTTCGGGCTGTGGTGGAACTACTTCATCCTCCCGTCGGCCGAGGTGCTCGAACGGCATCGCGAGCGATCCTTTGCCTGGGGCTACGGGCACATCCCACTGCTCGCCGCGATCGCCGCCGTGGGGGCGGGGATGCACGTCGCGGCGTACGTCGTCGAGGGCGAGGCGACGATCGGCGTGGTCGGAGCGGTGCTGGCAACCGCCATCCCGGTGGCGGTCGGAACGCTCACCTTCATCGTGCTCTACAGCTTCCTCGTCCGCGGGTTCGACCTGTTCCACGCCGCGTTGTTCGTCGGAACGCTCGCCGTGCTCGGGCTCGCGGTGTTCCTCGCCGCGAACGGACTCACGCTCGGCTGGAGCCTCATCGTCGTCATGCTCTCGCCGGTGGTCACGATCGTCGGTTTCGAAGCGGTCGGGCATCGGCACATGGCGGCCGCCCTCGAGCGCACCCTGGCCTGAGGCTCCCGCGCCGGGGAGTGTCGCGCCGGGCAGCGGGGACATGTCGACTTAGCCTGGACCGGTCATGATCCTGTTCGACGGCGTCACCAAGACCTACCCCGGTACCTCCCGCCCTGCGCTCAACGGCGTAACCCTCGAGGTGCTCAAGGGGGAGTTCGTGTTCCTCGTCGGCGCCTCGGGTTCGGGCAAGTCGTCGTTTCTGCGTCTCGTACTCAAAGAAGACCGGCCGACGAAAGGCAAGATCTTCGTCCTCGGGCAGGACCTCGGGGCGATCTCCAGCGGCAAGGTGCCCTACTTTCGGCGCAGCCTCGGTGTCGTCTTCCAGGATTTCCGGCTGCTGCCGAACAAGACGGTGTTCGACAACGTCGCGTTCACGCTTCAGGTGATCGGCAAGAGCAAGGGCTTCATCCAGGAGGCCGTGCCCGACGTGCTCAAGATGGTCGGGCTCGGTGGAAAGCAGAACCGGTACCCGCACGAACTCTCCGGCGGTGAACAACAGCGAGTCGCGATCGCCCGCGCGGTCGTCAACAAGCCCGCGATCCTCCTCGCCGACGAGCCGACCGGAAACCTCGACCCCGCGACGAGTGCGGGCATCATGACCCTGCTGTCGACGATCAACGCGAACGGCACGACCGTTCTCATGGCTACCCACGACGCTGGCATCGTCGACAAGATGAAGCGTCGGGTGATCGAGCTGATCGGCGGCCAGATCGTTCGCGACGAGCGCCAGGGCGGGTACCAGACCCAGTCGATGCCGATCCAGAAGCCCACGCGACCCGAGCCGTCGTTTGACGACCTCGCCGCCGCGGTGCCCGACCCTCAACCCGACTTCCAGCCCCAGGCACCGCTGTTCGAGGAGCCCGACTTCGGCGATGAGCCCGAGCCCGCCGAGCCCGAGGCGACGCCGGCATCCGTCCCCGTCTCGGTCACCCCGGCGAGGGGCGCCGTCATCCCGGAGCCGGGAAGCGGACCGCCGCCCGGCTTCCAGTGGCCCACAGCCCCCGACGACCAGCGGGGTAACCGATGAGACTCGGGCTGATCCTCGGCGAGGTCGGGCAGGGTCTGCGGCGCAACCTGTCGATGGTCGTGTCGGTCGTGCTGGTGACCTTCATCTCGCTCACCTTCGTCGGCACGGCGATCCTGCTGCAGTTCCAGATCGCGCAGATGAAGGGCTACTGGTACGACCGGTCGCAGGTGGCCGTCTACCTCTGCACCGACTTCGACGGCGGAGAGTGCGCCAACCAGGCGGCGACGCAGAGCCAGACGGATGCCGTCGAGGCCGAACTGAACGGCGACACCCTTGCGCCCTACATCGAGCGAGTCGAGTTCGAAACCCGCGAGCAGGCCTACCAGAACGTGCTCGACCAGTACGAAGGCACCGCCATCGCCGACCTGGCGAGCCCTGAGATTCTGCCCGAAGCGTTCCGCATCAAACTGGTGAACCCCGACCAGGCCGAGATCATCATCGACCAGATCAGCGGCATGCCGGGTGTCGACGAGGTGAGCGACGACCGAGCGTTCCTCGAACCGATTTTCACGATGATCAACACGCTCAGCCTGAGTGCCGTCGGCATCGCAGCCCTCATGCTGATCGCCGCCGCACTGCTCGTCGCGACAACGATTCGACTCTCGGCGTTCTCTCGTCGCCGGGAGATCTCGATCATGAGACTCGTCGGCGCCTCCAACCGCTTCATCGAGACTCCGTTCATTCTCGAAGGGGTCGTCGCCGCGCTCATCGGCTCCGCGCTCGCCGGCGTCGGACTTGTCGTGCTCACCCAGTTCTTCGTCGGCGGCTACCTCGCCGACGCTCTCCCCACCGTCAACTTCGTCGGCACGACAGACGCCCTCCTCGTCGCGCCGATGCTACTGGGAGTGGGAGCGGTGCTCGCCGCCCTCTCGGCATCCGTCGCCATCCGCCGCTACCTCAAGGCGTAGCGCGCGTTAGACTGGGCGGCTGCTCAGGCTAAGGAACGCGAAGGAGGTGAGCCAAGATGCCGAAGGAACTCGGTCAGAAAGTCGTTGCGACGAACCGTAAAGCGCGCCACGACTACACGATTGAAGACACCTACGAGGCCGGTCTCGTGCTCACCGGCACCGAGGTGAAGTCGTTGCGCGCCGGAAGAGCATCGCTCGTCGATGGGTATGCCTTCATCGACGGCAACGAAGCGTGGCTGGACGCCGTCCACATTCCGGAATACACGGAAGGCACCTGGACGAATCACCCGCCGCGGCGCAAGCGGAAGCTGCTGTTGCACAAGGCGCAGATCATCAAGATCTCGCACAAGACCAAAGAGGGCGGGTACACCCTCATCCCGCTGCAGATCTACTTCCTCGACGGTCGCGCGAAGGTCGAGATCGCGGTCGCAAAGGGCAAGCGCGAGTACGACAAGCGGCACGCCCTGCGCGAACGTCAGGATCAGCGCGAAGCGCAGCGTGCGATGTCGACTCGCCAGAATCGCGGCGAATAGGCGCCGCGCGGTCAGCTCGCGAGGAACCGGGCGTCGACGCTCGCCGACACCTCGATGCGGTCGGGCGTGAACGTCAACGGGGTACCTCCGCCCTGGGCATCCATCGCCATCATCATCTTGCCGGCGCCGCGCGCCATCGGCCCCGGACCAGCACCCGACGAGCCGTCGCCGAGCATCCCGGGGTCGGCGATCGCGACCGGAGTCACCGCAGAGAGGCCGGCGGCCCGGGCGTAGGTCGTCGCTTTGACGGTCGCGTCGTGCACGGCGCGGGACTGGATGTCGCTCGTCACCGCGAGACGCCGTTCCTCGGTGAGATCCCACGTGATCGACGCGATCGTGACACCGGTGACGGTCGCGAACCGTTCGACGAAGGCGCTCAGCGCGTCGAAATCCTGAAAGCGAGCGGATGCCGACAGCGCGGCGTAGTACACGGGTGCGAGCTGCTTGCCGTCGTTGTTCCACGGCCGGTTCGACCACACGCTCACCCGGTCGCTCGACCACCGGGTGATCGCCGAACCCTCGAGTTCGCTCAGCACCGCGGTGACCTGCGCACCGACGCTCGTCGTCGCTTCGAACACGGGTTCGCGCTTCGGACCGTCGTGCGAGACGGTCACGTTGATGGTTGCGCGCTCCGCCTCGAACCACTCCGACGCGGTGCCCTGCACGGTGATGATGGTCCCGGTCATGCGCTCATCCTCGCAGGACGGCCGAATCGCCGCCCCAACTCTCGGAATCGCGGGTGTTCATCGATGACAGGTCGATGAACTGGCGAGATTCCGAGAGTTAGATCCCGGGTGCCGCGAGCGGGTGTGGTTCGATGGATTCCGACGTAGACTAAGAGGCTGCCTACGGGCAGTTGACAACTCCACAGCGTGCGACAACGGCCCACCCTCAACAGGGTGTTCATGGGGATGATCGGTTTCGACATCGCCTGCGAACCTGCGAGAAGCGGGCCGAGGATGAGGGGTTATCTCGTTAACGACCTCCTCAAAAAACAGGTGCCGATGCTAATCGCGCCTACTTCGCTCTTGCCGCCTAAGGCATAGACCGAGTCCGTCAGTCCGGGTACGTCCTCGCCCCGGTTACTGACGTCATCTAGAGGACTTGCTGCGTGATTGAGCCTCAGGGTCACGCGGGACTTTCACTGAAGCTGGGCTCGTCGACCTAGGTGTTCGTGACAAAGGTCGGAGCCGAGGAGAACGTCTTCACGAACTGCACCCGGAGAAGGCGCAGACTCTCAGCGATGGACGGGGGTTCAATTCCCCCCATCTCCACTATTGGCCGTTGTCGCACGCTGCGGAATCGAAGAGGCCGTCCTGCGGGGCGGCCTCTTCGATGTGTGGGTGCAGGCATCCCTCGCCCAGACTTCCTCCATCCGGAGTAGGCGGGTGCATCCGTAGGGAGGATGCTGCGATCGCTGCGATCTCGAATGCTGGGGTACGACATCGCGACAGCCGCGACCGTCAGATAGGAGAAAGATGGACACCCCAATCCTCTCGGTTCGGAACGTACACAAGACGTACGGCACCGGACAGAGCCGATTCGAGGCGTTGAAGGGAGTGAGTTTCGACATCCCCGAAGGGCAGAGTGTCGCGATCGTCGGCAAGAGCGGTTCGGGCAAGTCGACGCTCATGCACATGCTCGCCCTGCTCGACGCCCCCTCAAGCGGTTCGATCGAGCTCGAAGGAACCGACACCCGCAAGCTGCGCGGCTCCCGGCTGAATCGCACCCGTAACAAGACGTTCGGGTTCGTGTTCCAGCAGTTCTTTCTCACCCCGCGGGCTTCGGTACTCGACAACGTCATCCTGCCGTTGAAGATCGCTGGCGTTGGGCGCGCGGAACGCAAGCGGCGCGGTATGGCTGCGCTCGAACAGCTCGAGCTCGGCGATAAGGCTCGCAATCGGGCCGTCGACTTGTCGGGTGGGCAAAAGCAGCGTGCGGTGATCGCGCGAGCCCTCGTCAACAATCCGCGCATCATCTTCGCCGACGAGCCCACCGGAAACCTCGACTCCGCGACCGGAGCGATCGTCGAGGACATCCTGTTCGGACTCAACCGCGAGAAGGGCATCACCTTGTTCGTCGTCACCCACGACCATGACCTGGCGGCGCGTTGCGATCGCCGGGTCTTCATCCGCGACGGCCTGCTGGTCGAGGATTCTGCGGCGGTGGCGGCATGAGAGTCCCCGATCTGGTCGGCTCCGCGGTCGCCAACACCTTCCGAGCCAAGACCCGTACTGCCCTCACCGTGGTGGCAATCTTCGTCGGCGGGTTCACCTTGACGCTCACGAGCGGCATGGGCACCGGCATCAATGCGTACATCGACGACACCGTGGCTGGCATCGGCGCGTCCGATGTGATGACCGTCACGAAAGCCAGTGAGTCTGCCGCCCTGGCTTTCGGGGGAGACTCCGGTCCTGCGGAGTACGACCCCGACGCGATCGACAACGGTCAGATCGGGCTGGGCACGGTTATCGCGCTGACACCTGACGACATCGACACGCTCGCCAACATCGACGGTGTACTCGACGTGCAGGCGACGAAGTCGATCTCGGCTGACTACATCGTGGCCGGCGACGACACCCCGTATGTGGTGAGGGTCGGCGCCCGGGTCGAAGGCCAGACCCTGCAGCTCGCTGCAGGGGACGCTCCCGACGACGCGTCCGATGCGTTCGAGCTCGTGCTTCCCGTGTCGTATGTCGAGCCGCTTGGTTTCGTTGACGATGCGGATGCCGTTGGCCAGACCGTGATGATCGCCGTGACGGATGCCGAGCGCACTCAGCACCTCGTCGAGGCGACGATCGTCGGGGTCGCCGAGGAGAGCATCGCCTCAGCGACCGGTGCCAGCGTCGTTCTCAACGACGCCCTCACCGACGGGCTCTACGCGACGCAGAACATCGGGCTGCCGGTCGACGTCTCAGAGCGGCATGCCCAGGCGAGCATCTGGTTCGACCCCGACGCCACCGACGAGCAGATCGCCGCGTTGAAGGATCGCCTGGCCGATGCCGGCTATACCGGCACGACTGTCGCCGACCAGCTCGGTGCGTTCACCACCGTGATCGACGGAATCGTGCTCGTGCTCAACGCCTTCGCGGTGATTGCGTTGCTGGCTGCCAGCTTCGGCATCGTCAACACCCTGTTGATGTCGGTACAGGAACGCACTCGCGAGATCGGTCTGATGAAGGCCATGGGGATGGGGAGCGGCAAGGTCTTCGGCCTGTTCAGCCTCGAGGCGACATTCATCGGCCTGCTCGGTAGCGGGATCGGGGTCATTCTCGGAATACTCACCGGCACCGCGATCAGCTCGGTGCTCTCCGACGGGCTCCTCGCCGGCCTTCCGGGTCTCACCGTGATCGCCTTCGATCCGGTGTCGATCGCCGTGATCGTGCTCGTGGTGATGGGCGTCGCGTTCCTGGCCGGTACGCTGCCGGCCGCGCGTGCCGCAAAAGCCGACCCGGTGGAGTCGCTGCGTTACGAGTGAGGTTCGAGCGGCTCCTTTCTCCGCTTCGTGACGAGGTAGGAGCCGCTCAGAACGAGCACGAAGCCCACGATCGTCCAGACCGTGATCGGCTCGCTCAGGAAGATCACGCCAGCGAGGATCGCCACCGCCGGGTTGACATAGGTGATCGCGGTCGCCCGGAACGGTCCGATCTCCGACACCAGCGCCACCATGAGAATGAAGGCGAGCGCACTACAGACCACGGCGAGCACGATGATCGCGACGACCACCTCGGGAGAAGGCCACTCGGTGGGGAACGTTCCGGTCACGGCGACGAACGGAACGTAGACGATTGCGGCGACGGCGAGCGACACCGCCGTGACACCGATCCCCGGCAGCTCGGGGATCCAGCGCGCCAGGATTGCCGGACCGATGGCGTACCCGACGACGACGACCGCGATCTCGGCGACCGCGATCAGGTCAGACCCGCCGATCTCGAAACCGACGAGCGTCGCGACACCGGCCATCCCGAGCACGATACCGAGCCAGTTGAGCGGGCCGAGCTTCGCCCGGCGGCCGAGCACGAACGCGACGCCGACGGCCGCGAGCGGCACGGCCGAGATGAGCAGCCCTGCCGTCGAGGAGGGAATGCGTTGCTCGGCCGAGTTGAGGAAGTACCACGGCAGGATGATCTCGATTGCGGCGAAGGCGAGCACGGGCTTCCACCGCCGCAGTACCGGACCGATTTCGCGTCGAAAGAAGGCGAGGGGCAGCAACAAAACGGCGGCCAGCCCGGCCCGTGCGAGCACGACCATCTGCGGCTCGAGCTCGCTCACGGCGACCTTGATGAACAGGTACGGGATGCCCCACGCGATTCCCAGAGCGACAAAGAGGATCACACCGCGTCGCGTCACCCACTCATCATGCCGTCAGCCACCGTCGGAGTCTGATAAGCAAGGGTCGTGCGTTACTGGCTCGCGAAGAACCTCGTGGTGGTCCCCCTCTTGCGGCTGCTCTGGCGGTTCGAGGTGCGTGGGGTGCACAACATCCCGAAGAGAGGCGCGGCGATCATGGCGAGCAACCATCTCGCGCTGCTCGACTCGGCGTTTGTGCCCGGAGCGATCCCACGCCACGTGGCCTTCCTCGGCAAGGAGCAGTTGTTCGCGGGCAGAGGGCTACGGGCGCGGTTCGTTCGCAGCTTCATGCTCGCGATGGGGCAACTCGAGATCGATCGCGGCGGGGGCTCCGCGTCGGCGTCGTCACTCGGCGGCGGGGTGCACGTGCTTCGTGCGGGGAAGCTGCTCGGCATCTACCCGGAGGGCACCCGCAGCCCCGACGGTCGGCTGCACCGCGGTCGCACCGGGATCGCGCGCCTGCTTCTCGACACTCCCGTGCCCGTCGTTCCGGTGGCCATCTCGGGCAGCGACGAGATCTTGCCGCGCGGGGCGAAGTTCCCGAAGCTCGGCGGTCGGGTCATCGTGACCTTCGGCGAGCCGATGGACTTCTCGCGTTACGCGGGCCTCACCGAAGACCGCTTCGTGCTGCGTGCCATTACCGACGAGATCATGCACGAGATCAAGCGGCTGAGCGGCCAGGAGTACGTCGACGTGTACGCGTCGAACGCTCGTCGACCTGCCAAGACCGGGTGACCAGCGCCGAGGGCGGGGCCGGGGCGACCTGGGCGGGCACGCACGTGTTCACCGCCCCCGCGATCGTCGAAGCGCTGACGATCGACGACGTGCGCGACGCGGTCGCGGCCGGGGGTCGAGTGCGCGCACTCGGCACGCGGCACTCGTTCAACGACCTCGCCGACATCGACGGCACGCTCGTGACAGTGACCGGAATCTCGGCCGACCCGGTGCTCGACGAGTCGCGTCTGGAGGTGACTGTTGGGGCGGGCACCCGGTACGGCGTGCTCGCGCGTTGGCTTGAAGACCGCGGCTGGGCACTCCACAACCTCGGATCGCTGCCCCACATCTCGATCGGCGGCGCGATTGCGACGGGCACACACGGCTCCGGGCACGGCAACGGTGTGCTCACCACCGCCGTCCGTCGGCTCGAGTACGTCGACGCGAGCGGGATGCTCGCCGAAGTGCGGGTCGGCGACCCCGACTTTGCGGCGCTCGCCGTCGGTCTCGGAGCTTTTGGCGTCGTCGTGCGGGTCACTCTTGCCATCGAGCCGAGCTACCGGATGCGGCAGGACGTCTACTCGGGCCTGACGTGGGAGACCTTCCTCGCCGATCCCGACGCTGTCACCGGCGCGGCATACAGCGTGAGCGTGTTCACCACCTGGGGCGACGAGGTGGGCGACATCTGGCTCAAGTCGCGCCTGGACGCGTTCGGCGGTATCTCGGGTGCGCAGCTGCAGACCGAAACGGCTCCCCTCGTCGGCTCGACTGAGAATCTCACCGAGCAACTGGGCGTCCCTGGTCCCTGGTGCGAGCGGCTGCCGCACTTCCGGCTCGACGCGACCCCGAGCAACGGTGACGAGATCCAGAGCGAGTACTTCGTGGCGCGATCGGATGCCGCGGCGGCTCTGACGGCCGTGCGGCAGCTGGCCGACGACATCCGCCCGCATCTGCTGGTGAGCGAACTGCGTACCGTACGCGCCGACGATCTCTGGCTGAGCGGGGCCTATGGGCGCGACACGCTCGCGATTCACTTCACCTGGGCGAATCACCCCGAAGCGGTGCGGACTTTGTTGCCTCGCATCGAAGCCGTGCTCGCTCCGTTCGACGCGCGTCCGCACTGGGGCAAGTGGCACACGATGAGCGCGGATGCCGTGGCCGCCGTGGTGCCGCGACTCGCCGACGCGCGTGCCGTGTTCGAGCGGCTCGACCCGGAAGCGCGGTTCGCGAACGCCCACCTGCGCCGGCTCGGGGTTCGCTGATTCACGGGGGTGGGTCAGCCACCCCGCACCGAGAGGACCAGAGCACGGAATCGTTCCGCCAACGCTTCCGGCACCTCAGCCGCCGTGAAGTGACCCCCCTCCGCGAGTCGTTGAAACGCGCGCAGATCGAGGTAGTAGCCGCGGGCTACTGACTCCGGATAGGCCGCCTCATGCCGCTGGATGTGCACCGACGCGGGCACCGTGACCGGTGGCATCGGGCCGGGCTGGTCGGCTCCCTCGTAGTACGGCCGGAACGACGTACCGATCGACCCGGTGACCCAGTAAATCATCGCCTCGGTCAGAATGCGTTCGCGCGATATGCGTTGCTCGACCGCGCGCGGCCCGAGCGGGCCGGACCACGGCACATCGCTCCACTCCACGAGTTTCTCGGCGATCCAGGCGAGTAGGCCCGCCGGGGAGTCGATGAGGGATGCCGCGAGGGTGTCTGGCCTCGTCGCCTGCACATGCCCGTACGCACCGTCGGGTCCGTGTTTGGCTGCGAGCTCGGCGAAGAAGGCTGTCGCGGCCGGGTCGTCGGAGGCCGCGCGCTCCTCGTCGGTGCCGAAATGCGAGTGCGTGACGAGGATGCCGTCGACGGCTTCCGGATGGGTGGCCGCGAGCAAGTCGTTGACGTTGGCCGAGACGTCCTCGCCGTAAGTGAAGTACGACGCGTAGCCGAGAGTCTCGGTCATTAAGAGGTGCATCGTGGTCGCGAGACGCTCCTCGGTGACCGGGCCGTCGGGGTAGGGCGGAGAGAATGCGAAGCCGGCGAAGCTCGGCACGACGACGTTGAACTCCGGCAAAAGGTCGGCGAAGTCGAGCTGCAGCGCGAAGCTATGCGGCCAGCCGTGCATCACCAGCAGGGTGGGCGCGTCGGGACGATCGGCGCGGCGATGCACGAAATGCACGGTCGTGCCGTCGACCTCAGCGAGAAACTGTGGGTGCCCATTCAGCCACTCCTCTCGCGCCCGCCAGTCGAGCGCGATCCAGGAGTCGACGAGCTCACGCAGGTAGCCCTCGGTCATTCCCGACGGCATCCTGCGTGGATTGTCCGGTGCGAAACGGGTGCGTCGCAGGCGGTCGTGTAGGTCGGTCAACTCGGCGTCGGAGACGTGGATGCAGAACGGCCGTGGTTCGGTCATCACCCCACGGTAAGCGGGAGTACCGACGGACTCAGCCGATCGTGCGCAAGGCCTGGATGACGCTGGCCAGGTGCGTGCGGGTCTCGGCCTCTGCGCGCACCGGATCGCGGCTGGTGATCGCATCGATGATGGCCGCGTGTTCCGGAGCCGACACGGCGGCGCGGCCGGGGTAGAACGCGAGCCGGAACTGGTGCCGCACCCCCTGCGCGCGCAGGCGCTCAAGGATCGCGACGGCCGTCGGATGGTTGGCGATCTCGCGGATCCGGCGGTCGAGAAGCTGGTTGAGGCGGGAGTACTCGAACAGGTCGGATTGTGCGGCCGCGAGGATGTCCGCCCGTAGCTGGGTGAACTCGGTGATCTCGGCATCCGTGATGTTCTCGGCGGCCTTCGCGGCGCACAGCCCTTCGAGGCTGATGCGCACCTCGAGAATTTCGATCGCCTCGGGGAGGGGGATGGCGCGCACGCGCGAGCCGCGGTTCGGCAGCCGGTCGACGATGCCTTCAGCCGCGAGTTCGAGGAGCGCCGTGCGCACGGCAGCGCGGCTCGCGCCGTAGGTCGCCGACAGGTCGGCTTCGATGAGCCGTTGGTTCGGCGCGTACTCGCCCGAAACGATCGCCTCACGCAAGATCTTCGTCAGATCGGTGCGCGACGCCGTCGTAGTGCCCATGGCCGTCATCCTAGGAACTCGCCGCGACGAGGGAGCGGAGCCACGCGAGCGTGCCGTCGGTCATCCAGGTCGGGGTGCGCAGGTCGTCGAGGAAGGCACGCGCGTCCCGCATCTCACGTTCGCGGCGTGCGGTGTGCTGACGGGTGCCGTCGAGCAGCCGCTGCACGAGCGCATCCCCGCCGGGTCCGAACTCGGTCGCGATTTGCGCGCGCACCTCGGCGGTCGCACCGAGCTTCTCGGCGGCCGCGAGGCTCTCGAAGACCAGGCCGGCGAGCCCCTTCATGAACACGCTGCGCACAAGTTTGAGTCCGGCCGCGTCACCCGCCGCGGTGCCAACCACGCGGATC
>NZ_JANMSQ010000122.1:0-5240 GCF_031389465.1 Pseudolysinimonas sp. | reverse complement strand
TCCTCGGGGTTGTCGGACTCGCGTTCAGCTCGATCGGCATCGACGCCGCTGGACTCAAGACGCCCGGGTGGTGGCAGTTCAACTCCGTCGCGATTTATGACCTCCTCGACGGCGGAGTCCCCTCGGCTACGCACCCCTTCGGGCAGGATGAGATCGGGCACGACATCTTTGCCCAGGTGATGCGTGGCACGCAGCAGTCGCTCATGATCGTGTTCGTCTCCGGCCTCGTCGCGACGTTCCTCGGCGTGCTCGTCGGGTCGATTGCGGGATTCTTCCGCGGTCGGATCGACCAGCTGCTCATGCGCTTCACCGACGCGATCATCATCATCCCCGTGCTCGTGATCACCGCGGTTCTCGGCTCGACGTTCAACCGCAGCGGATCGTTCGTGTTGGCGATCATTCTCGGCCTCGTGCTCTGGACGGGAATGTCGCGCCTGGTGCGGGGCGACGTGCTGAGTCTGCGCGAGCGGGAGTACGTGGATGCCGCGCGGGTCGCCGGGGCGAGCAACAGCCGGATCATCTTCCGCCACATCCTGCCGAATGCGATCGGCGTCATCATCGTCAACGCGACCCTGGTGATGTCGGCGACGATCCTGACCGAGGCAGCGGTCTCGTTCCTCGGGTTCGGCGTGCAGTTCCCCGACGTGTCGCTCGGCAGCCTCATTCACAACTTCCAGACCGCGTTCAACACGCGCCCCTGGTTGTTCTGGTGGCCGGGTCTGTTCATCATCGTCATCGCGCTCACCATCAACTTCATCGGCGACGGCCTGCGCGACGCGTTCGACCCGCGACAGAAGCGCGGCCTGAACCGCTCGGCGCGCAAGCAGCGGACGGTTGTGCAGCCCGCGCCTGAGGCGCGCGCATGACCACCGTCAGCCGCACGCCGATGACGTCAGGGCAGAAGGAAGCCGGCCACCGTCGCCGCGACCAGAGCCCCCAGTACAGCGACACGCCACCACAGCCACTGCGTCGTGGGCGGCGCGGATTCGGTCAGGGCACCCTCGTCGCGCAACTGCTCCCAGCGACGCCGCACGTAGTAGGCCACGAGACCGGACTCGGACTCGGGAAGATCGCCGAGTCCGACACTGTCGCCCGGGCCGTACGTCGACTCGGGGAGCCCCCTGAGTTCGGACTTCGACACGCGCATCATCGCGTAGCGACTCGGCGCGGGCGCGGACCACGCAGTGATCGAACCGGT
Organism: Pseudolysinimonas sp.; assembly: GCF_031389465.1. GTDB lineage: Bacteria > Actinomycetota > Actinomycetes > Actinomycetales > Microbacteriaceae > Pseudolysinimonas_A. The sequence goes on along the minus strand of NZ_JANMSQ010000122.1, from coordinate 4,042 downwards.
GCGGGTGTAGAGGCGCAGCGACCAGCGGGTGTCGATCCGCTCGATCGCCGACCAGGGGATCGTGACTCGGCGCACCGGGTTGTCGACGATCACGGCGTGCTCGGCGATCGTCACGCTTGGAGCCCAGAACAGCAGCCAGACGGCGAACGCGGTCAGCACGACGCCCCACCCGTGCAGCAGCATCCCCCAGGGATCGCCGACAACGATGAAGGTCGCGAGCGCCACGACCGCGAGGCCCGCCACGATCACCGTCAACACCATCCCGAACCGGGGACGAAGCCGAATGCCCGAGGGATTCTGACCGGGCTCGCTCATTCCCCCATCGTCCCAGACATTCGCCAGCAAGACGGAGTGACCCGATGAACGCCTCGGCGACCAGCAGCACCGCCCCGATCCTGAAGGTCGAAAACCTCTCGGTCGACTTCTGGGTGAGCGGCGAGTGGTACCCGGCTGCGATCGATCTCGAATACGAAGTGCTGCCCGGCGAAGTCATGGCCGTCGTCGGCGAGTCGGGGTCGGGAAAGAGCTCGTCGGCGATGGCGCTGATGGGGCTTCTTCCCAGCAACTCCCGCGTCAGCGGCAGCATCCAATTGAGCGGTCGTGAGGTCGCTGGCCTGGAGGGCGCCGCGTTACGTCGCCTCCGTGGCAAGGATGTCGCGGTCATCTTCCAGGAGCCGATGACGGCGTTGAACCCGGTCTTCACGATCGGGTTCCAGATCGTCGAGGCGATCCGCAGCCAGCTGCAGATCGGCCCCACCGAGGCTCGTTCCCGCGCGATCGAGCTGCTCGGCATGGTCGAGATCCCCGACCCCGAAGTGGCCTTCTCGAAGTACCCCCACCAGCTCTCGGGTGGTCAACGGCAGCGCGCGATGATCGCGATGGCAATCTCGTGCGATCCGCTTCTGCTGATCGCCGACGAGCCGACGACTGCGCTCGATGTGACGGTGCAGGCGGAGATCCTCGATCTGCTTCGCAACCTTCGCGGCCGTCTGAACAGCGCCATCCTGCTGATCACGCATGACCTCGGTGTCGTCGCCGACCTGGCCGACCACGTCGTCGTGATGAAAGACGGTCGCATCGTCGAGCGTGGCCTGATCGAGGACATCTACAAGCGTCCGCAGCATCCGTACACGCAACAGTTGCTCGCGGCGATCCCCCACCTCGGCACCGCGGTGGTCAACGTCAAGGTCAACGAGGGCGGGATGGTGGCGGCCGCCGAGAAGCAGAAGGCCGAGCCCGTGCTCGCCTTCGAGGGCGTGTCGATCGACTACCCGAAGCGTGGTCGCGTTCCGGCGTTCCGCGCCGTCGAGAACGTCGACCTGGTCATCAGACCGGGTGAAGTGCTCGGTCTCGTGGGTGAGTCCGGCTCGGGCAAGACCACGGTCGGCCGTGCCGCCGTCGGGCTGCTGCCGGTTGCCGAGGGCTCGCTCCGGATCCTCGGTCAGGACATCTCGAAGCTCTCCAGCAAAGAGCTGCGGGCCATCCGCCGCAAGGTCGGAATCGTGTTCCAAGACCCCGGCTCGTCGCTCAACCCGCGCTGGCCGATCGGCGACAGCATCGGGGAACCGCTCCTGCTCGCTATGGAAGCGAAGGGTGCCGACCTCAGCAAGAGGGTGGAGAAGTTGCTCGACCAGGTCGAGCTCCCGCGCTCATTCCGCAACCGCTACCCGCATGAACTGTCCGGTGGTCAGCGTCAGCGCGTCGGCATCGCCCGCGCGCTCGCCCTGCGGCCGAGCCTTCTCGTCGCCGACGAGCCGACGAGTGCGCTCGACGTCTCGGTGCAGTCGCGCTTCCTCGACCTGCTGCAGAACCTGCAGGGCGAGCTGCAGTTCGCCTGCCTGTTCGTCAGCCACGACCTCGCCGTCGTCGACCTGCTCGCGCACCGGATCGCGGTCATGCACCGCGGCAGGATCGTCGAGACCGGAACCCGCGACGAGATTCTGCGGTCGCCGAAGGAGCCGTACACGCAGCGGCTGCTCGCTGCCGTGCCAGTTCCCGACCCGGAGGAGCAGCGGAAGCGGCGAGAGAGCCGTCGGGTTGGCTGACAGGCAGGTCCCGTAGGCTCGGGACGATGATGCTGCACCCGCCGACGATGGCGCTCCGGATGGCGGGGGCCGCCGTTGTCGCCGTGCTCCTGCTGAGTGGGTGCACGACTTCGACGGTGGTCGAGGGCAGCGAGGTCGGGGTCGCGGTCTCGGAGCCGTTCACGTCGCTCAACCCCGCGACGTCGTTCGGTCGTTCCAGTGCGACGAATGCCGACGTCGCGTCGCTCACCGGGGGCGCATTCGGGTACTTCGACGACGCCTACCGCTTCGTCGAAGACCACTCCTTCGGCACGGCGGAGATCGTCGCCGAAGATCCGCTGACCGTGCGCTACCAGGTCGCCGCCGACGCCCGCTGGTCTGATGGCACGCCGGTCGACGCGGCCGACCTGTTGCTCGCCTGGGCCGCCGACTCAGGCGTGCTCAATACCCCAGACTTCGACGACACCGACTTCATCGACCCCGAAACGGGCCGCTACACCGACGAGTTCCCCGAAGATGTCGTGTTCTTCGACGGTCGCATCGGCGGCGGGCTCGAGCACGCGACCCAGACGCCGCAGCTCGGCGACGACGGCCGCACCCTGTTCGTGCACTTCGACGAGTACGTGGCGACCTGGCAAACGGCGCTTGCGCCCGGCATCCCGACGCACGTGCTGCAGGTGCTGGCGACCGGACGCGACTACGAGGATGCCGACAGCGCCAAAGATGACCTGGTCGCCGCGATCGTCGACCGCGACGCATCTACGCTCGGTGCGCTTGCCCGCACGTGGAACGACGCGTACAACATCGACGAGACCGCAGGCGACCGCACCCCCGATGACGCGACGCTGCTGCTCTCGGCGGGGCCCTACGTGATTACGGCGATCGACGTCGAAGGGGTCACGCTCGACGCCAACCCCGAGTACCGCGGCGACCGTCGACCGACGATCGAAACCATCCGGGTGCGATTCTCGCCTGAGCCGTTCGAGACGGTGCGGTTGCTCACCGAGGGCGAGATCGACATCGCGACCGCACCTCCCACAGAAGAGAACGCCTCCGCATTCCTTGCGGTCGAGGGGGTGAGTGTCGTCGCCGGCACCGATAGCCGCGTCGAACACCTCGACTTACAGTTTGCCGACAGCCGCACCGGCGTCTTCACCGACCCGCTGGTGCGGGAAGCCTTCCTCCGCGTCGTGCCGCGGCAACAGATCCTCGACGCGCTCGTGACGCCCGTGCAGCCGGATGCCGTGTTGCTCGACTCCTTCGTGCTGCGCCCCGGCGCCGACGGCTACGCCGAAGCGATCTCCGACAACGGCTCCGCGGAGTACGTCGCGACCGCGGTGGATGAGGCCATCGACCTGCTCGCGGAGGCGGGCGTCACCGCCCCTACCGTCTGCCTGCTGTTCGACCCGGCAAGCGAGGATCGGCAGGAGGAGTTCGCGCTCATCCGCGAGAGCGCCGCCCGGGCGGGCTTCACCGTCACCGACTGCTCGAGTTCCGACTGGAAAGGTCTTCTCGGCGTCGCCGGCGCCTACGACGCCGCCCTCTTCGCGTGGGACACCACCCGTCTCGGACCAGGAGCCGCGGGTGCGATTTTCCGCAGCGACTCCGCGCTGGCCAACTTCACCCGCTACTCGAACCCCGACGTCGACACCCTCGTTGACCTGCTCACTCGCGCGACCGACCCGGGGGAGCAGGCCCGTCTCTCCGCCGAGATCGACACCCACCTCTTCGAGGACGCCTACGGCCTGCCGCTCTACGCGTACCCGACCCTCACGGCCATCAGCGCAGACATCCAGAACGTGACGCGCTCACCACTAGCGCGCGGCGTGTTCTGGAACGCATGGGAGTGGGCCCCCGCCGAACCAGCGGGTTGAGTAGCGCCGCCCGAAGGGCGACGCGTATCGAAACCGCTTCGAGTAACCCGCGGGAGATGCGTCACGTGTCGTCCTCCGGGGACCAGAAGTCGTTGACCCGGAGTGTTGCCCGCGCGTCGCCCTGATGGTCCCCTGTGCGCGACA
>NZ_JANMSQ010000116.1:0-3906 GCF_031389465.1 Pseudolysinimonas sp. | reverse complement strand
CGGGGGAGTTCGGTCAGAACCGCCCGGGTGCGGGCAACCGACTCTCGGACCGCGGCACGCTGGAAGATGAGGTGAGCCGCGCCCTCGTCGTCGAGCTACTCGGCCTCGACGACGCGGACGAGCCGACGCTCTCGACGGCGATCGCTGCGAGCGATGACCCCCGAGTGTCCCGAGAACTCAGCCGACAACAGGGCATCCTTGCTGTCGCGCTCGGCAACGCGGTGAATGTCTTCAACCCCGAACTGGTCGTGCTCGGCGGCTACCTCGCGACTCACCTCGCCTGGCACCCGCCGACTCTCCTCGACGCCGTCACTGCCGCGACGATCCCTGCCGCATCCGAAGGCGTCTCGATTGTGCCCGCGGCCCTCGGTGAAGACCGACTGCTCATCGGCGCGGCGGAGCTCGCCTTCCGTTCGCTGCTCCGGGACCCCGCCTCCTGGCGCTAACGGTCTTCGAGGCCCCAGGCCTGCCCGTAGCCGCCGTCGGCCTCGGGCTTCGCCATCAGTTCGAGGAACGGTGCCGCGGGGAACGCCTCCGGACCGAGCACCCCAGAGCCGCTCCACACCCCGGTGCTGAGCAGTTCGAGCGCGATCACCGGATTGAGAGCCGTCTGCCACACGACGCACTGGCTGTCGTACTCGGCCATCGTCCACTCGTTGTCGCTCACGTGGTACAGGTACACCTCACGCGGCTTACCGTCTTTGCCGGTGCCGGTGACCCAGAGGCCCGCACAGGTCTTTCCGGTCATTCGCGGGCCGATCGACGCAGGGTCGGGCAGCGCGGCGGCGACGACATCGCGCGGGGCGACCTCGACGGGGCCGTTCGCACTGCGCACCCGGATCGGCTCGGTCGCATCGAGGTGGAGCTTGTGCAGGGTCTTCAAGACGCCGATGAATTCGTCGCCGAGGCCGTACTTGAAGGTGACCCGTTTCGCGTCGACCCAGCGCGGCATCAGCAGAACCTCTTCGTGCTCGACGTTGACGCACTCGACCGGCCCGATGCCTTCGGGAAAGTCGAAAACTTCCGGTTCGGAGAACGGCGGGGTCGTGAACCAGCCCCTGTCTTTCTCCCAGACCACCGGCGGGTTGAGGCATTCCTCGATCGTCGTCCAAATGCTGAACGAGGGAGCGAAGATCTCTTCGCCGTTCTCGTCGCGCACGACGAGGTTCGCGCCGTCGCGCACGCCCAGCTCGTCGATTGACGAAAACAGCTCGTCGGCCGCATAGCGCGCGAAGACGTCGGACAGCCCCGGCTCGACGCCCATCCCGACCAACGCGAGTCGGCCCGCGCTCTCCCAGTCCCCAGCCTGCCGGAACTGGTCGTCGCCGAGCTTCACGCCGGTGAGGGAATAGGGGTCGTCGGGATGCGGCTCCGACAGGCTCATCGCCATGTCGAGGTAGTCTGCTCCGGCCGCGAGCGCTCCGGCGAAGATCGTCGGCACGAACTTCGGCTCGACGGCATTCATCACGTGCGTCGCAGCGTGCTCGCGGGCGACGGAAGCGACCGACTCGGGGTCGGAAGCGTCGATCTTCGCCGCGACGAACCGGGCGCCCTGATCGCCGTGCTTCGCGGTCACCGACGCGACGGTGCGCTCAGCTCGAGAGAGGTCGTAGTCGCTCACGACGATCGTTTCGAAGAAGTCGCGGCGGGCGGCGATCTTCGCGATCGCGTCGCCCACCCCGCCAGCACCGACGAGGAGGATTCTCATGCCCCGACGCTAGCGCGTCGACCCTGACGTTCGCGATGGAGCATGGGGGCGAGAATCGCCCACCCGGCGAGTGCGACCGACGCCCCGAGAAGCGCGCCGCCGACGGTGTCAGTCACCCAGTGGGCGCCGAGGTAGGTGCGGCTGAGCGCCATGAGCACGACGTACGCCGCACCGGCGGTGGCGACCCACCAGCGGCACAGAAGCAGTGCGAGCAACACCACGACCGTGGCCGCGTTAGCGACGTGGCCGGACGGATAGGCCGCGGTGTGGAGTTCGAGAAGGCTGTCCTCCGGCCGAGCCCGCCCGAACAGCACCTTCAGCGCCTGCACGAGAAGCGCGCTCACTGCCGAGGCGATCACGAACACGGAAGCTGCCCAGGGTCGTCGGGCGATCAGGAACGACACGGCGACCACGACCGGAATGAGCCAGTTCGCGAACCAGCCACCGCCGAGGAAGTCGAAGACCCGCGAGACCGCCTCCCACCCGGGGCCGCGCATCTCGAGGATCTCCGCCATCCACTCCCCGTCGATCTCGTCAGCGATCGCTTCGACCCGCACGAGGAGCCCAAGCAGCAGCACGACAACAACACCGCCGGCCGACGCGATCCCGGCGATCCGGCGCCAGGGAAGGTCGCGGATGGAAGCGGGAACCGGCATCCTGTCACGCTAGCCGTGGCTGCGGTCAGTGTGGGGCGACCGGGATCTCGGCAGGCTCGTCGCCGATGCGCACCGCCCGTAACGGCCTCACGACGATCCAGAGCAGCGCGGTCGCGATGGTGAGCGTGAAACCCATCGCCAGACCCATCGGGATCGCGGTCTCGGTGCCGAACACGCCCACGATGGGCGCCGAGAGGCTGGCAAGACCGAAGTTGATCGCACCGAGAAGGGCCGCGGCGGTACCGGCCTCCGCGCCGTGCGGGGCGAGCGCCGTCACCTGGATGCACGGGAAGCTCAGCCCCGCGCAACTCAGGAAGACGAAGGTGCTCGCCACGATCGGCGCCAGCCCGAGGTCGAGAGCGGCGGCCGCAGCGGCGGTGAACCCCGCGATCGCCATGACCGGCAGCGAGACTGCGAGGATGCGCGCAGGCGCGAAGCGACGCATGAGCCGAGACGCGACCTGCGACGAGACCGCGAGTCCGATCGAGTTGACGGCGAACAGGATGCCGTACTGCTGCGGGTCGAATCCGTAAACGTCTTGGAACAGGAACGACGACGCCGCGAGATAGGCGAACAGGCCGGAGAACAGCAAGCCGGCGATGAGCGCAACGCCGATGAACACTCGGTCGGAAAGTACCGCGCGGTAGCGCTGCGCCGTCGTGATGTGGCCTCGTACCCGTCGGCGCTCGGGCGGGAGGGTCTCGGCGAGCAGGAGGGCGGCGAGCGCGACGATCACGACGCCGTAGCCTGCGAGGGCGAGGAACAGTCCGCGCCAATCCAGCACCGCGAGCAGCTGCGACCCGATCACCGGGGCGAGGATCGGCGCGAGGCTCGTGACGAGTGCCAGGCGTGACAGCATCCGCACCAAGGGCTGCCCGCCGAACAGGTCGCGCACCGTCGCCATCGCCACCACGCCAGCGCCCGCAGCACCGATCCCCTGCAGCACGCGGAAGACGAGCACCCCGGCGATGTCGGGCGCGCACGCCACACCGAGGCTCGCCCCGACGTGCACGACGGTGGCGAGAATGAGCGGCAGCCGCCGCCCGACGGTGTCGCTCCACGGGCCGACCACCAACTGCCCCAGTCCGAACCCGATCATCGTCGCGGTGAGGGTCAGCTGGATGACGGACTCCGACGCGTCGAGTTCGGCGGCGACCACCGGGAACGCCGGCAGGTAGAGGTCGATCGTGAACGGGCCGAGAGCGACGAGCGCTCCGAGCACGACCACATACAGCACGCGGGACGAACGCGACAGGGCGTCGCCCGGATGGGTCAGGGTGGGCATGAGGTCGCGATTTCTTCGATAGCTGCGGCGCGGGTGCGCCGGCTCCCTCGATGACGACTCCCGGATCGACCCTAGCGCGCGGGCGCACCCTCGTGCAGGGTCGCGAAGGCGCGCACTGGGAAGCCGACCGCTCAGCCTGCGACGCGCGCCTCTTCGACCCCGCGCAGCGCCCTCGGCAGCCCGAGGGCGAGCATCGTGCCGATGTTGGTGTAGCGGGTGTCAAACAGCACACCCTGCCTCAGGTCGTCGCCGTGCCG
>NZ_JANMSQ010000086.1:0-7145 GCF_031389465.1 Pseudolysinimonas sp. | reverse complement strand
CATCCTGCGACTTCTTCGCAATGAAGGCCTGGCCGCCGAGGCCCACGATCGCCTGCTTGGCGGTACCGTGCCGGTAGTGCTCGAAGCGCTGGCGGTAGAAGTCGATGAGCCGCTTGAAGTGCCCCGGGGGGTAGAAGATGTTGTTCGCGAAGAATCCGTCGCCGTAGTAAGCGGCCTGTTCCGCGATCTCGGGGGTGCGGATCGAGCCGTGCCACACGAACGGCGGAACGTCGTCGAGAGGGCGGGGCGTCGACGTGAACCCCTGCAGCGGGGTGCGGAATTCACCCGAGGAGTCGACGACATCTTCACGCCACAGCCGGTGCAGCAGGTTGTAGTTCTCGAGTGCCATCGGCAGTGACTGCCGGATGTCTTGCCCGAACCACGGGTAGACGGGGGCGGTGTTGCCGCGGCCGAGCATGAGGTCCATCCGACCCCCGGAGAGATGCTGCAGCATCGAGTAGTCCTCGGCGATCTTCACCGGGTCGTTCGTCGTGATGAGCGTCGTCGAGGTCGATACGACGAGCCGCTCGGTGAGTGCCGCGATGTGCGCGAGCAGGGTCGTGGGGGAGGAGGAGAAGAACGGCGGGTTGTGATGCTCGCCGATCGCGAAGACATCCATCCCGACCTCTTCGGTCTTCCGGGCGATCGCGACGGCGGCCGTGATGCGCTCGGCCTCGGTGGGCGTCTCGCCCGAGACCGGGTCGCGTGTGATGTCGCTGACCGAGAACACTCCGAACTGCATGGGGACCACTCCTGACGTATCCAGTTATATGCGTTTGCATACACTGTAACGCCGGAGTGGCCCCGCTATTCCCCGCTCGGTACCGGAATCAGCTGATCTTGCGGCGGTAGGTGATCATCGCGACCACGTAAGCAACGAGCAGGATGCCGATGCACCAGGCGAGAGCCACCCAGATGTCGGCACCCACCGGCTGCTGCTCGAGGAGCGCGCGAATCGCGTTGACGATCGACGTGACCGGCTGGTTCTCGGCGAAGAACCGCACGGGGCCGGGCATCGACTCCGTGGGCACGAACGCCGAGCTGAGGAACGGCAGGAAGATCAGCGGATACGAGAACGCGCTTGCGCCATCCACCGACTTCGACGAGAGCCCCGCGATGACGGCCAGCCAGGTCAGCGCCAGCGTGAACAGCACGAGAATGCCCACGACCGCGAGCCACTCCAGCACGCTGGCGCCCGACCGGAAGCCCATGATGAGCGCGACGCCCACCACGACCGCAAGCGACACCAGGTTCGCGACAACCGAAGTCAGCACGTGCGCCCAGAGCACCGACGACCGTGCGATCGGCATCGACTGGAACCGCTCGAAGATGCCGCCCTGCATGTCGAGAAACAGCCGGTACGCCGTGTAGGCGATTCCTGATGCGATTGTGATGAGCAGGATGCCGGGCAGCAGGTAGTTCACATATGAGCCCTGGCCGGCGCCCGCTCCGATGTCGACGGCTCCGCCGAACACGAAGACGAAGAGCAACAGGAGCGCGATGGGCATGACCGCGGTGGTGACGATGGTGTCGGGGCTGCGCAGGATGTGGCGCAGCGACCGGCCGGTCAGTGTCGCGGTGTCGCTCGCGAAGTGGGTGCTCATGCGTTCTGCTCCGTTTCCTTGCCGCCGACGACGGCGAAGAAGACGTCTTCCAAGGTGGGCTGCTTCTCGACGTACTCGACCTTCGCTGCAGGCAGCAGCTTCTTGAGTTCGGCGAGGGTGCCGTTCACGATGATGCGGCCCTCGTGGAGGATCGCGATCCGGCCGGCGAGGTGCTCGGCCTCTTCGAGGTACTGCGTCGTGAGCAGCACCGTGGTGCCGTTCTCGGCAAGTTTCTTCACCGTGGCCCACACCTCCAAGCGTGCCTCAGGGTCGAGTCCGGCGGTTGGCTCGTCGAGGAAGATCACCGGCGGGTTGCCGATGAGGCTCATCGCGATGTCGAGCCGACGGCGCATTCCGCCCGAGTAGGTCGCGACCTTGCGGCCGCCCGCCTCGGTGAGCGAGAACCGGGCGAGCAGGTCGTCGGCGATTCGGCCGGGATCCTGCAGGTGCCGCAACTGGGCGATCAGGATGAGGTTCTCGCGCCCGCTGAGCACCTCGTCGACTGCGGCGAATTGCCCGGTCAAACTGATCGCCGCGCGAACATCCGCTGCCTTCGTGGCGACGTTGAAGCCGGCGACCTCCGCCGACCCGGAGTCGGCACCGAGAAGAGTCGACAGGATCTTCACCACGGTGGTCTTGCCGGCTCCATTGGAGCCGAGCAGCGCGAAGATACTGCCGCGCTCGACCTCGAAGTCGACGCCCTTCAGCACGTGATGCTTCTTGTACGACTTCTCGAGCCCCGAGACCTGGATGGCGCTCACTCTTCCGGCTCCTCGCCGGCAGCGCGGGCGATCGACGCCCGGAGACGCTCGCGCTCCTTGGCGATCCAGCCGCCGTCGGAGTACGTACTCACGAACGCCTCGACGAATTCGAGGGGGTCGTCGCCGACGATGTCCCGAATCGGGGTCTCGTCGGCCGCCGCGCGTTCGAACAGCTCGGCGAGGTCGTCGAACATCGTCGCTGCGCGACTCCAATCCGCCGGGGTGTCGCCCGAGTGCATGAGGTACCGCTCGATGGCGTCGACCGCCGTTCGGTACTGCTCGGGCAGTGCCTTGACGCGCGCCACGTACGCCCGCCACTGCTTCTTGTCGTCGAATGAGCCGATGATCAGCTCGAGAAAGTTCTTGGCCATGGCTATTTCCCTTCGTTGCGGAGCTGTTCAAGTCGTTCGGTGAGGAAGCTCCAGGTCCCCCAGAACTCGTCGAGGGCCTTCTGTCCCTCGACGTTGAGCGAATACACCTTGCGCGGCGGCCCCTTTTCGGACGGGACCTTCTCGACGTCGACGAGGCCGCGCTGTTCGACCCTGACGAGCAGCGCGTAGACGGTGCCCTCGGCGATGTCGGTGAACCCGCGGTCGCGGAGCCAGGCGGTGATCTCGTATCCGTATGCGGCCTGACCGGCAAGGATCGCGAGGATCATTCCCTCGAGGGTTCCCTTGAGCATCTCGGTGATCTGCTTCGGCACGGGCGCCTCCTTCCAACTACTGAGTGCTGCTGAGTACCGGTACAAAGTAACACTGAGTACCGGTAGATAGCAACACTAGTTAGCTGACTAGGTGGCGGGATCCTCGAGCCGCAATGGCCCGGTGTCGGTGAGAACGGTCGCTCGAGTGATTGCGTCAGCTGCCCGCACGAGGGCGAGGTGCGAAAACGCCTGTGGGGTGTTGCCGACGTGCCGCCGATGCTCGGTGTCGTATTCCTCCGACAGCAAGCCGACGTCGTTGGCGAGCCCGACAAGACGATCCATCAGCCGATGAGCGTCGGTGAGGCGGCCCGACCGGGCGTACTGCTGCACCAGCCAGAACGAGCAGGCGAGGAAAGGATGCTCGTCACCCTGCAACCCGTCCACTCCGGATTCGACCCGGTACCGCAGCAGCAAACCGTCGCGCAACAGATCGCGCTCGATCGCGGTGACGGTGCCCAGCATCCGGGGGTCGTCGGCGTCGACGAACCCGATCTGGGGGAGCGTGAGCAACGAGGCGTCGACCTCGGTTCCGCCGTAGTACTGCACGTAGCTGCCGAGTTCGACATTGAAGCCGTGCTCTTCGATTTCGCGCCGAAGGTCGTCGCGGATGCGTTCCCACCTGTCGACCGGGCCGGAGAGCACGTGCTCGCGCACCGCCCGGATCCCGCAGTCGAAGGCCGCCCAGACCATCGCCCGGGACTGGGTGAAGCGCCTCGGTGTGCCGCGAATCTCCCAGATGCCGTGGTCGTCACGCTCGAGGTTGGCTTCGATGTGGCCGAGCAGCGCGATCTGTAACGGCCAAGAAACGCGATCCTCGCCGACGCCGAGCAGGCGGGCTTGTTCGAGCGCGAGCATGATTTCTCCGAAGACGTCGCCCTGGAACTGGGTGTACGCGCCGTTGCCCACCCGCACCGGTGCCGACCCGAGGTAGCCGGGCAGCGTCGCCACCTCCCACTCGGGCAGTCTCCGCTCGCCGCCGAGCCCGTACATGATCTGCACGTCGGCCGGGTCACCCGCGATCGCGCGGAGCAGCCAGTTGCGCCACTCCTCGGCTTCACCCACGAACCCGTGGAGCATCAGCGCCTGCAACGTCAGCGACGCATCGCGCAACCAGACGTACCGGTAGTCCCAGTTGCGGTCGCCGCCGAAGCTCTCGGGAAGGCTCGTCGTCGGGGCCGCCACGATTCCGGCGGTGTCCTCGTGAGTGAGGGCTCGCAGCACGAGCAACGAGCGGCGCACCGCCGCCGCGTAGCGGCCGTCTCCGGCCAGGTGCTGCGCCCAGCGGGTCCACCAGGCTCGGGTCTCGGTGAGACAGGCGTCGACGTCGGGCATCGGCGGCGGGGGCCGGTGCGCGGGGAACCAGGTCAGCACCAGGTCGACCGTCTGGCCAGCGGCGACCTCGAACACGGCGCGGTGCGCGAAGTTCTCGGCGGCGAGGCGCGGCCCGCGCACCACGACCGAGTCGGGGCCGGCGACGGCGATGAGGGCGTGTTCGCGTTCGCCGGTGCCGCCCTCCGAGCGGGACTGGCGCACCCACGGGATCGCATCGGCGTAGTCGAACCGGATGCGCAGCACCTCTTCGACCCGCACCGTGCCCCGCACGCCCCGGACTCTGCGGATGACATCGGCTCTGCGCCCGCCCATCGGCATGAGGTCGACGACCTCGATCTCGCCGGACTCGGTGACCCACCGGGTGAGGAGGGTGAAGCTGTCGCCGTCGTACCGTCGGTCCGTGCATCGGTCGGCTCCGACGGGCCGAACGCGCCAGTGCCCGTGTTCATCGTCGCCGAGCAGGCCGGCGAACGTCGACGGCGAGTCGAATCGGGGCAGACACAGCCAGTCGATACTCCCGTCCGTTCCGACGAGGGCAGCCGTGTGACAGTCGCCGATGAGCGCGTAGTCCTCGATGGCGAGCGGCATCCCTCATCCTCACATCCCGCCGCCGGGGTCTAGCGACGGTCGGCGGCCCGGCGCAGAATGGCCCCATGAGCGTGCTGAACCCCTACCTCAACTTCCGCGGCGATGCGAAGGAGGCGCTCGAGTTCTATCACTCCGTGTTCGGGGGCGAACTCACCGTGAGCTCTTTCGCCGAGCTCGGGATGGACGACGTGCCGGAGGCCGAGCGCGGGCTCGTCATGCATGGCCAGCTCGAAACCCCCGCGGGGTTCACTCTCATGGCCTCCGACGTGCCCAGCCACATGGACTACACGGCGGGCACCAACCAGTTCTCGATCTCGTTGAGCGGGCTGGCCGACGACGACGCGCAACTGCGTGGCTACTGGCAGAAGCTCGGTGACGGCGCGACGATCACCGAACCGCTCGCGACTGCGCCGTGGGGCGCGAGTTTCGGGATGCTCACCGACCGGTTCGGCGTGAACTGGCTGGTCAACATCTCGGCCGACGCGGCCTGATGCCCACCGCCGTCATCCTCGAGGGTCCCGGCCCCGAGGGGCCCCGGGAGGTGCGGGTGTCGAGCCCCGACCGGGTGCTCTGGTCGCAGGTCGGCATCACCAAGCTCGACCTCGCACACTACGCGGTCGCGGTCGCCGACGCATTCCTCACCGCGAACGGCGACCGACCCGTCGCCCTCGAGCGGTACTCGGAAGGGGTCGACGGCGAGAGCTTCTTCTCCAAGAACCCGCCGAAGGGCGCCCCCGAGTGGTTGCGCTCCGTGCCCGTCACCTTCCCGAGCGCCAGGTCGCATCCGCTCGTCGTGCTCGACGAACCGGCAGGCATCGTCTGGGCGGTACAGATGAACACGATTGTGTTCCACCCCTGGCCCTCGCGTTCCGGGAACACCGACAACCCCGACCAGTTGCGCATCGACCTCGACCCGCAGCCGGGCACCGACTTCCAGGATGCGGTGCCCGCCGCCCTCGAGATGCGGAACGTGTTGCGCGAAGCGGGGCTTACGTCGTATATCAAGACCTCGGGCAACCGTGGCATCCACCTCTACGCGCCGATCGAGCCGCTGTGGGAGTTTCTCGACGTGCGGCACGCGGTGATCGCCGCCGCACGTGAGCTGGAACGCCGCATGCCCGCTGCCGTCACGACGTCGTGGTGGAAAGAGGAGCGCGGCAGACGCGTCTTCGTCGACTTCAACCAGGCGAACCGCGACCGCACGATCGCCGCTGCCTACAGCCCGCGTGCCCTGCCCCACGCCCCCGTTTCGACGCCGATCACCTGGGACGAACTCGAAACCTGCGACCCGAAGCAGTTCACCGTGCTGACGGTTCCGGAGCGGCTCGCTACCGTCGGCGACCCGTGGGCGACGTTCCACGCAGCGCCCGGGCGCATCGACGTGTTGCTCGCCTGGTGGCAGCGCGACCTCGACAACGGACTCGGCGAGCTGTCGTTCCCCCCGGACTACCCGAAGATGCCGGGCGAGCCCCCGCGCGTGCAGCCCAGCAAGAAGGTCGCCGAGAACTGGGACGAGGCCGGCAACCCCACTGCTCCCGTCGGTTGAGCAGCGCCGAAGGCGCGTGTCGAAACCTACTCCAGCACGTCGTCGAGGTCGTACGCGGCGGGCACCTCGAGCTGGTCGTAAGTGCATGACTGCGGATCGCGGTCGGGCCGCCAGCGCTCGAACTGCACCGTGTGTCGGAACCGCCCAGCTTCCATCTGGTCGTACCGCACCTCGAGCACCCGCTCGGGTCGGAGTTGCACGAACGACACGTCTTTGCCCGACGAGAAGCGGCTGCGCTCCTTCTCGCCGGTGACCGCGACGCCGTCATCGCCCACCTCGACGAGGGGCGCCAATTCGTCGATCAGCTCGAGTCGCCTCGCGTTGCTGAACGCCGAGACCCCACCCACCGGGCGGAGCTGCCCGTCGTGGTACAGCCCAACGAGGAGCGAACCGACGCCCGCACCCGATAAAACCGCGTGGTACAACTCCGTCTGGGTTGCGACATCCCACACCGTCAACTCGACCGGCAGGAGCGTCACCTGTGTGGCGAGCTCAGGCGTCTGGATGACTTCGAGCATCGAGTGCTTCGCGCGCAGGGCGCGGTACTCGGGCTGGTAGCGGCCCGCCTGGCGGAGAAGCCAGACCGGAGTCCGGTCCGTGGGAAGCCCACG
>NZ_JANMSQ010000084.1:0-3803 GCF_031389465.1 Pseudolysinimonas sp. | reverse complement strand
ACGGCCGCGCGTGGGCGACGGCGACGAAACCGCCGTCGGCGCTGGGCACCCAGAGCACGATGTCGGCGAACGCCAGGTCGGCGAGCAGCTGGCCGTCAGCGACGAGCAGATGCAGCCACTCGACGTCGGTCGCCGAGCGGTGCTGCGAGAGCATCAGCTCGGAGAGGGTCGCCACGCACCAAGGTTACCCGGGCAGTTGGTTGGCCTCTCGCGCCGAGAACCCGCTTCAGCTCAGCTACCGACGGGCGAGGTCGGCGGCCAGTTTGCGGATGACCGCCCGCGCGGGCGAACGCGGCGCCGCCTCGGCGAGACTCCGGCCGCTCAACAGCGCGGCGTCGAACCCGGCGGGATCCCACGGCACGAGGTGCGCAGGTGTGACGCTGCCGAACCGCTCGAGCGTCGAACGTACTTGGGCGGCCGGATCGAGACCGACAACGCCGGCCCGTACCTTGTTGATCACGACGGTGACGCGATCCGGGGTCACGTGATCGAGCAGGTCGGCGTGACCGCGCAGGAAGCGGGCCAACCCGATCGGATCGGCAGCCCCTACGGCGACGACCCGGTCGGCGCGACGGAGCGTCTCGACCGTCGCGGCGTTGCGGCGCGGTGCCGCGACGTCGCTCACCAGCTCTTCGTCTTGCTCGAGGCTCGCGGCCACATCGACGACCGTGATCCCCGCCCAGCCGCGCACGGCATCCAGCACTCCGGCGACCCGCTCGCCGGTCAGTTCCGGCCAGCGCGCCGGACGCCCGATGCCGGTGAGCACGCGAAAGCTTCCGCGGTGGGTCGACGCGACCCGGTCGAGTTCTGCCGGCGTCAGCGAACCCGTGCCCGCCAACCGGCAGGCGGCGGCGAACCCGGGCGCTTCATCGAGCAGCCCGAGCGACGGCGCGACCGCGGCGCCGTGCGTGTCGGCGTCGGCGAGGGCGACCGAGGCGCCGGTTGCGGCGAGTTCTGCGGCGAGCGCGATCGCCAGGCTCGTGCGACCGGGTGCTCCACCGGGACCCCAGACCGCAATGACGCTCCCTCTGTCGACGGCGCGACGCACCGGTCGATCTGTCATCTGCGCTGCGGAGACCTCGGAGGGAACGTCGATGGGCTGCGACACGGCTACCGGGATGCCGCTGCCGGGCGTCAACAGTGTCCAGGCGGGTGGTCCCGGCACCGGGTCGACGACCCCGAGCCCGGCCGCGAACCGCCGCTCGCGTGAGGAATCGCCGACCACGACAAGGCGCACGCCGTGTGCGTCGCAGGCGGCGACCAGTCGGGTACTCAGGTACGGCGTCGCGGCGGCCGCGATGACGACCTCCGGCTTCACCGCCGCGATCTGCGGGGCGAGCGCGTCGGCATCCGCCACCTGTGCCACCACCCGGTGCCCGTAGCGCACCGCCTCAGCTGCGAGCCGGTCGGCGTCGGCGATCGGGATCGCGAGCCCGACGTCGGTCACGGGGACCCCAGCGGCAGACCGGTGGGCACGACCGCGAGAGCGTCACCGTTCGCGATCGCCTGCAGCAGCCGGGCGACCCGGGTGCGCGGCACAAGCACCTCGACGGTCGACGCGGCTCCGCTCGTGCCGGCGATGAGCGCCTCGTCTTCCAGTACCCGCACCACGGTCGCCTGTGACGCGAGCACAACAGGCGTTCCCGATCGACCGTCGTCGAGCTGGCCCTGATCGAGCGCGACGCCCCAGACATCCACGAGGCTGCCGGTTTCGACGACGGTGCTCACCGGGCCGGCGAGCCGCAGCACGATCGAGGTGGCCCGCACGCCGTCGACCGAACCTGCGGCCGAAAGGGGCACCAGCTGACCGGCCGCGACCGGCTGCGCCACGACGAATCCATCGTCGGGGATCGCCCCGACGAGTAGGTAGAGATCTTCGGCGCCGTCGAGGGCGACGTTGCGCTCGACGAGATCCCCGGCCTCGACCCGGTCTCCGGGAGCCAACGCGTCGCCGGCGGCGTAGACCGCGACGCGGGTATCGGCGGCCGCGACCAGCCCGGTCACGGCGACGACCGAGGCAGCGACGAGCCCCAGGCCGAGCAGGAGCCGCACGTCGATCGCGAAGCGCCGTCGAACTTTCGGGGCTGCATCGGTCATCGGATCCTCCTGGTCGCGCGACGTGAACGGCCCCATGCTCACGTGACGGGGAACCGAGGGGTGGAAGTTCTCCACAACCCGGTGCCGGGCGGGATGTCGGGTCGATGCTGGGCCGATAATCAGACCATGACGCACTCCAACGCTGGGAGACTCGCGCGCTTCTTCACGCTCGCCGAGACCGCCGAGGTGCTCGCCATCTCGGTCAGCCAGGCCTATGCGCTGGTGCGATCGGGTGAGCTCCCGGCGATCAAGGTCGGGGGCAACGGTCACTGGCGGGTCGAGCGCACTGTGCTGCAGGGCTACATCGACGGCAAGTACGAAGAGAACCGCCGCCGTGCGCTCTGGCAGCAAGCGGAGTACGCCGACGTCGCCGAGCTGTTCGTCGAGCGGTAGGGCTCAGAACCGCACGAGGTCGAGGCCCGAGAAGGCCACGATGCGGATGCGGGCCACCGCCGTCGCGCGCCGCGGCTCCCCCGGCGCATGTTCGGCGAGGTCGAGGTGATCGCGTCCGACGTGGTCGATCGTGCCATGCAGCTTCTCGGCACCGACGTGCACCTCGACGGCGGCACGGCGCCGACAGAGGTCGCGCAGCACGAAGGCGAGCCCAATCCGCGCCGACAGTGCGGTCGGCGGCTCGGGGGCGACCTCCGCGCGAAGACTCGCCGCGAGTTGAGCTCCGACCGGATCGAGGGTCGCCAGCGCCGCGAACGGGACGATCGCCGACCGCCGGATGCCGGCATCCAGTTCGCCTGCGAGCCAATCCCGCCCAACGGCGGCGATCGCCACGGCTACCCGTTCGCCTCCGCGCAATGTCACGGCGAGCGGGGATGCCGGGGCCGCGTCCTGCAGGGCGCGGATGCGGTCGCGCAGACTCAGGCGTCCGAGTCGCAGCCGCTCCTCCTCGGCCAGGAGATCAACCTCCTCGGCGTCGAGCTCGGTCGCGAGCTGACTCTCGAGGTCGTCGAAGAGGTTCTGCCAGCGCACGGCGCGACGTTATCCACGGCCGGTCGGCGCGGCAGGCAGTTATCCACAGGGAGGTAGTTCCCATTTACGACCTCGCGCGGGCGTGGTCGGATGGGACCTCCCGCTGGGACGGGATGCACCGGAACCAATTCAGGGAGTTACCGATGACAGTTTCCCAGGCGTCGCACGCCCCGTTTGACGGATCGGCCGCTCGGCAGTTGGAGCCGCGGTTTGCCGCCGACGACTTCTTCGACCAGCAGCCGACCTCCTCAACAGCCTTGCCCGACCCGCGACCGCTCATCGAGAATCTGACGCGCTGCGTGATCGAGATCCTCGCCGGAGCCCGGGAACTCGATCAGATCGCCCGCTGGCTGACCGACGACGTCTACCGGCACCTGCTCAAGCGCGTTGTGATCTCCTCCCGCGCGCGCCAGGCGAAAGGTGCCCAGGCGTTGCGTCCGACGTTCGCAATCGGATCGGTCATCGTCTGCGAACCGCGCGACGGCATCGTCGAGGCGACGGTCGTTGTGCGCGGTCGGGCTCGCGTCCGTGCGGTTGCGCTCCGGCTCGAGGGTCTCGACCGCCGCTGGCGGGCAACCGCCATCCACGTGCTCTAGTCGGAGACCCCTACCGGCGCTTCTCCTGCGCGCGGCGTTGGGCTCGGTTGAGCGGCGGAGCCTGGGGCGCGCCACCCTCCTGTTGGCCGAACGCACCGCGCTGACCCTGACCCGCGGGCGCCGGGC
>NZ_JANMSQ010000082.1:0-2056 GCF_031389465.1 Pseudolysinimonas sp. | reverse complement strand
CGCTCGTCGGCCTCGCCAAGCGCGGCCTGAAGGGGCTGCCGACCGTCGCCATGAAAACCCCCGACGACATCCCGGCCGCCATCGAGCTGATTGAGCAGAGCTGACAAAGGACCGCATGACCACCCTGAAGCAGGCCGTAGGGCCCAAGTACACCCGCATCCTGTCGTTCGGGGCCGCCCGCGGCGACCTGACGGTGCCGAACGACGACCTCGTCGGCCCGATCGATTCCAGCGACGAGTGGATCCGCCAGCGCACCGGCATCGTCACCCGCAAGCGCGCGAGCAAAGGTGTCGACGCGATCGACCTCGCCGAGACCGCGTCGAACGAAGCGATCGCGAAAGCCGGCATCCGGCCCGATCAGATCGGCGCCGTGATCGTCTCGACGATCAGCAACGTCGCGGTGACCCCGTCGATGGCGGCGTTGCTCGCCGAGAGGGTCGGCGCGAACCCCGCCCCCGCCTACGACGTCAGCGCCGCCTGCGCCGGCTACACCTACGCGATCGCGCAGGCCGACGCGCTCGTGCGCAGCGGTGCGGCGGAGTACGTGCTCGTGGTCGGTGCCGAGAAGCTCTCCCAGTACGTGCACCCCGAAGACCGGTCGATCTCGTTCCTGCTCGGCGACGGCGCGGGCGCGGCAGTCATCGGCCCTGCCGATGAGCCCGGAATCTCGGCATCGGTGTGGGGCTCGGACGGCTCCAAGTGGGATGCCGTCGGCATGAACGCCACCTTCGAGGAGTACCTCGACAAGGTGAAGCCGTGGCCGACAATGCGCCAGGACGGCCAGACGGTGTTCCGCTGGGCGGTGTGGGAGATGGCGAAGGTCGCCAAGGAGGCGCTCGAAGCGGCCGGGGTGACGGTGGATGATCTCGCCGCATTCGTGCCGCACCAGGCGAACATGCGCATCATCGACGAACTCGCGAAACAGTTGAAGCTCCCCGAGAAGGTGCTCATCGGACGGGACATCGAGACCACCGGGAATACCTCGGCCGCATCCATCCCGCTCGCAACCCACCGGCTGCTCGAGGAGCATCCCGAACTCAGCGGCGGGCTCGCCCTGCAGATCGGCTTCGGCGCGGGGCTCGTCTACGGCGCTCAGGTCGTGCGGCTGCCCTGATCGGGCACGCCTGCCCTAATTGCAGACAACTGGCCTAATAGAATCGACTCCGGTCATTCGATTCATCAGATTTACCCTCACCGAACCCCAAGGAGAAGCACCATGGCACTGTCCACCGAAGAGGTCCTCGCGGGCCTCGCCGAGCTCATCAACGACGAGACCGGCATCGCGACCGACAGCGTGGAGCTCGACAAGTCGTTCACCGACGACCTCGACATCGACTCCATCTCGATGATGACGATCGTCGTCAACGCCGAAGAGAAGTTCGACGTGAAGATCCCCGATGAAGAGGTCAAGAACCTCACCACCGTCGGCGACGCCGTCAGCTTCATCGTCAAGGCCCAGAACTAAGCGAACTCGGCCTAGTCGTCGTGATGGGGGCGCGAGCCCCCATCTCCCCCTTACGAGTATTGGATTCGAATGACCAAGCGAATCGTCGTCACCGGCATCGGCGCATCCACGCCTCTCGGTGGCACCGCCCAGGACACCTGGACCGCCCTCCTCGCGGGTGAGTCCGGCGCCAACACGCTCAGCTACGAGTGGGCGAGCATGTACGACCTCCCCGTCACCTTCGCGATGGAAGCGAAGGTGCGGCCCGCTGAGGTGCTGGAGCGCGTCGAGACCAAGCGGCTCGACCCGAGCGCCCAGTTCGCCGTAATCTCGGCGCGGGAAGCCTGGCAGGATGCCGGCGCGCCGGACATCGACAAGACCCGTATCGGCGTCGAGTACTCGACCGGCATCGGTGGGCTGTGGACGCTCCTCGACGCGTGGGACACCCTCCGTGAGAAGGGGTCGCGTCGGGTTCTGCCGATGACGGTGCCGATGCTCATGCCGAATGCGGCATCCGCTGCCGTTTCGATGGATCTGGATGCGCGCGCCTTCGCCCGCACCGACGTTTCGGCGTGCGCGTCGAGCACCGAGGCGATCGCCAACGCCTACGAC
>NZ_JANMSQ010000076.1:0-3982 GCF_031389465.1 Pseudolysinimonas sp. | reverse complement strand
GAGCTATGGCTGAAGCACGTCGTTCCGACTTGAGGAACGTCGCGATCGTCGCGCACGTCGACCATGGCAAGACGACGCTCGTCGACGCCATGCTGCGGCAGACCGGTTCCTTCGGCTCGCACGAGCACATGGAGGAACGCGCCATGGACTCGAACGACCTGGAGCGCGAAAAGGGCATCACAATCCTCGCGAAGAACACCGCGGTCACCTACAAAGGGGTTCACGCGACCGACGGTCCAGTGACGATCAACGTGATCGACACTCCCGGCCACGCCGATTTCGGTGGTGAGGTGGAGCGTGGGCTGTCGATGGTGGATGGCGTGGTGCTTCTCGTCGACGCGAGTGAGGGCCCGCTGCCGCAGACTCGATTCGTGCTGCGGAAGGCGCTCGAGTCGAAGTTGCCGGTCATCCTGCTGGTGAACAAGACCGACCGACCGGATGCCCGCATCGACCAGGTCGTCGAGGAGTCCCACGATCTGCTGCTCGCTCTCGCGAGCGACCTGCACGACGACATGCCCGACCTCGATGTCGACGCGCTTCTCGACCTCCCGGTGGTCTACGCGTCGGGACGCAACGGCGCCGCGTCGTGGAACAAGCCGGAGAACGGCACACTTCCCGACAACGACGACCTTGAACCGCTGTTCGAAGCGATCCTGAAGCATGTTCCCGCTCCGACGTACGACGACGAAGCCCCGCTGCAGGCCTGGGTGACCAACCTCGACGCCAGCCCGTTCCTCGGTCGGATCGCGCTGTTGCGCGTCTTCTCGGGCACGATCCGGAAGGGCCAGACGGTTGCCTGGGTGCGCCACGACGGGTCGCACACCAGCGCACGCATCACCGAGCTGTTGCTGACCCGCGCGCTCGAGCGGTATCCCGCCGAGAGTGCGACGGCCGGCGACATCGTCGCGATCGCCGGTTTTCCCGACATCACGATCGGCGAGACGATCGCCGACCCCGACGACATCCGTCCGCTTCCCGCGATCACGGTCGACGACCCGGCGATCTCGATGACGATCGGCACGAACACCTCGCCGCTCGTCGGCAAAGTCAAGGGTCACCGGCTCACCGGTCGCATGGTGAAGGACCGGCTCGATCGCGAACTCGTCGGCAACGTGTCGCTCAAAGTCGTCGACATCGGCCAGCCGGATGCCTGGGAGGTGCAGGGCCGCGGGGAGTTGGCCCTCGCGATCCTCGTCGAGAACATGCGCCGCGAAGGCTTCGAACTGACCGTCGGCAAGCCGCAGGTGGTCACGAAAACGGTCGACGGCAAGACGTTCGAACCGTTCGAGCACCTCACGATCGATGCGCCCGAAGAACACCTCGGCGCGATCACCCAGCTGCTCGCTGCCCGCAAGGGCCGCATGGACACGATGACGAACCACGGCACCGGATGGGTGCGCATGGAGTTCATCGTGCCGTCGCGCGGGCTCATCGGCTTCCGCACCGAGTTCCTCACCATCACGCGCGGGACCGGAATCGCGAACGCGATCTCACACGGCTACGAGCCGTGGGCCGGCGCGATCACGACCCGCGTGAACGGCTCGATCGTCGCCGACCGCTCGGGTGTCGTGACGCCGTTCGCGATGGTCGCCTTGCAGGAGCGCATGTCGTTCTTCGTCAAGCCGACGCAGGAGGTTTACGAGGGCATGGTGATCGGCGAAAACTCGCGCGCTGACGACATGGACGTGAACATCACGAAAGAGAAGCAGCTCACCAACATCCGCTCGTCGACGTCGGACAACTTCGAGAAGATGACCCCGTCGCGCGAGCTGACGCTCGAGGAGTGCCTCGAGTTCGCTCGTGAAGACGAGTGCGTCGAGGTCACTCCGGAGATCGTGCGCATCCGCAAGGTCGAGCTCGTCGCGTCGGCGCGGGCGCGCAATCTGTCGCGGTCGAAGAAGCAGGCTTAGTTCTCGTCCGCGCACGTCAACCTCTCAGCGGCCCCGATCCGTCGTTCTCATAAGGGGTCGCGCTACGATCCCGCTATCGAGGCGAGGAGATTTGCCATGCTGAAGAAGAACCTGCGGCCCTGGATGCTCGCGATCGGGGTCATCCCGTTGGCGCTGACCCTCACCGGATGCTTCGGGATCCCGGGTCTGCCGAACAATCCCAACGGCTCCGATGGCGGGTCTGACGGCGGCACCGACGAGGTCGACGAGGAACTCGTCGAAGATATGGTCGAGGGCAGCGGCAGCGACGTCGATTTCGAGTCGGGTTCGCTCCCGGCTGACTTCCCGGTCGATGATGTGCCCCTTGTCGAGGGCGAGATCGGCCATAGCATGTCCATCTCGAACGGCGCGGCCTGGACCGTGACGATCTTCACGGCCGACGAGGCGACGGCCAACTCGGCGGCCGGCCTGCTCGAGCAGGCGGGCTTTAGCAACGAGAGCGGCATCTTCTGGGAGACCGCGGAGTACATGGTCGTGATCGTCGCGACCGCCGAGGACGACGACGGTCGCTGGTACGTCCACTACCAAGTGCAGGTGCAGCAGTGAGCACCCGGACGTCGCGGCTCGCGACGGCTGCACTCGGTGCCGTGCTCCTGCTCGGACTTCCGGCGCTCACCGGGTGCGCGGCGATCGAGGGGATTATCGAGCAACAGACCGGGGGCGACGTCGATCTCGGCGGCAACACCGTGCCCGAAGACTTCCCGGCGGATGTGCCGCTTGCCGAGGGCGAGATCGTCAACGGCTCCGCGATCACCGGCGGTGAGGGAAAAGTCTGGAACGTGTTGATCAACGTCTCCGACCCGGCAGCGCCCGAAACGATCGCCGCCCAGCTCGAAGGCGCGGGGTTTACCTCGGCAGGCACGGGTGAGGTCACCGACAGCGGGGGCACGCTCACGTACATGAAGGACGACCTCGTGGTGAACGTTCTCCTCGGGAAGGTCGGCTCCGGCTGGACCGCCAACTACACCGTCGCTCAGGCGGCTGGCTAGATGACTGTCCGCGCAGTCGCGGCGCCGGCGGCGCTCGCGTTGGTGGCGCTGCTGCTGGTCGGCTGCGCCACCGCGGGAGGTGCGGAACCCGACGCGTCCGAGTCGTCCGTGCCGCCGTCGACGGCTCCGGATTCCGGAACCGGGGGAGAGGTGGTGATCCCGGCGACCTTCCCGCTCGACGAGGTGCCGCTGATCGATGGTGACCCGGTGTTCGCCGTCGATCTCGGAACCGGCTGGACGGTGATCTTCCCCCGCGAAGACTTCGCCGACGGCTACGGCGAGGCGGCTTTGCTGCTCGACGGGGTCGGCTTCACCGCAGTGGCCAACAGCGCGAGCCCAGAGGGCACGTTCGGCCAGTTCACGACCGACACGTACACGGTCAACCTCACCGCGACGACAGACCCGACCTACGGTCCATCGGTGTCCTACGTCGTCGTTCTCAACTGAGGGCGTCGGTAGTGGCCTCGCGCGTCTTCACCATCGTTCTCGCGTTTGCCACGGGCGCGGGGGTGGGCTTCGTGCTCACCTTCACGCATCGCCACTACGTCGTCGAGCTCGGCGATGTCTCGGTGCCGTTCGGGCTCATCGGGGGTCTCGCGGTCGTGGCGGCACTGCTCGCCGGGATGCGGCTCGCCTTTGCGGAGCGCGCCGCGCCGATCGCCGCAGCGGTGGGCGTCATTCTCGGGTCGGCCGTCTTGACCCTGCCCGGCAACAGCGGTTCGCTCTTCATGCCCGAGGACCCGATCGGGTATGTCTGGGCGGTCGGCCCGACAGTTCTCGCAATCGTGATCATCGCTTGGCCGGAGCGAAGTAGTCGGGTAAGGGCCACCTAACCAGCCAGCACCCGTCACTCTTCGTAGACTGGATCACGTGACGTACGTGATCGCCCTTCCGTGCGTGGATGTCAAAGACCGCGCCTGCATCGACGAGTGCCCCGTCGACTGCATCTATGAGGGCGACCGGATGCTTTACATCCAGCCCGACGAGTGCGTCGACTGCGGCGCCTGCGAGCCGGTCTGCCCGGTCGAAGCCATCTACTACGAA
>NZ_JANMSQ010000075.1:0-2376 GCF_031389465.1 Pseudolysinimonas sp. | reverse complement strand
CCGGACCCCGGCCGCGCCGACACCGGCCCGCACCCCGCGGTGCCGGACGACCCGGCGTGGTGCGCCCAGGAATCGTCCATGTGGTGGGGGGCGGGCCGGGCGACCCGGACCTCATCACCGTGCGCGGGCGCCGCCGGCTCGCCGAGGCCGACGTCGTGATCGCCGATCGTCTCGGCCCGCGAGACCTGCTCAGCGAGCTACGTGAAGACGTCCTCCTCATCGATGTCGGAAAACTGCCGGGCAATCACCCGGTGCCCCAGGACGAGATCAACGCCCTGCTCGTCGAGCACGCCCGCGCCGGCAAGAACGTCGTCCGCCTCAAGGGCGGCGACCCCTACGTCTTCGGTCGCGGCGGCGAGGAGGCCGAATACTGCCGACGACACGGAGTACCGGTCCAGGTCGTGCCCGGTGTCTCGAGCGCGATCTCGGTCCCCGCCGCGGCGGGCATCCCGGTCACGCATCGCGGCGTCGCCAACGGGTTCACCGTGGTGACGGGCCACGAGCAGATCGCCGAGCTGCCCGGCGGCCGCGACCACACGGTCGTCCTGCTCATGGGTGTGAGCGCCCTCGCGGGGTCAGCGGCAGTGCTGGCTGCGGGTGTTCGAGGCGGCGACTGCCCGGTCGCGATCATCGAGAACGGCACCGGCGAGAACCAGCGCGTCACCGTCGGCATCCTCGACACGATCGTCGAACAGGCCGATGCAATCGGCGTCCGGTCGCCCGCCGTCATCGTCGTCGGGGATGTCGTCGCGTTGAGTCCGCACGCGCCCAGTGCTTTCGCCTCATCGAACTCCTTTGCTTCCACCGGAAAGGCCCCGTCATGACCAGTGCCCTTCGCGTCGCCATCATCGGCGCCGGCCCCGCGGGTGTCTACGCCGGAAACATCCTCGACAGGATGATCCGGGACGCCGGGCGCGAGGTGGCGATCGACCTCATCGAGTCGCTCCCCGCGCCGTACGGCCTCATCCGGTACGGGGTGGCACCCGATCATCCCCGCATCAAGGGAATCGTCAACTCGTTGCACGAGATGCTCGACGCGGGCAGCATTCGTTTCCTCGGCAACGTGACCTACGGTGTCGACCTCACCCTCGACGACCTGCGCGCCCATTACCACGCGGTGATCTTCGCGACCGGTGCGATCCGGGATGCCGACCTCGACATCCCGGGCATCGACCTGCCCGGCTCGTTCGGTGCTGCCGACTTCGTCTCCTGGTACGACGGCCACCCCGACGTGCCGCGCAGCTGGCCGCTCGATGCGACGGATGTCGCCGTCATCGGAAACGGCAACGTCGCGTTGGACGTCGCGCGGATGCTCGCCAAGCATCCCCGCGACCTTCTGAGTACCGACATCCCGCAGAACGTGTACGCCGGACTGCTCGGGTCACCCGTGACCGACGTGCACGTCTTCGGCCGGCGCGGGCCCGCTCAGGTGAAATTCACGCCCATCGAGTTGCGGGAACTTGCCGAGATCCCCGACGTCGACATCATCGTGTACGCCGAGGACTTCGCACTCGGCAAGCAGGTTCAGCAGCTCGTCGCGGGCAACAACCAGGTCAAGATCATGACACGCACCCTCGAGAGCTGGCTGGAGCGCGAGCCCAGCGGAGCCTCGCGACGGCTGCACCTGCACTTTCTGCACTCCCCCGTCGAGGTGTACGGCGACGGGCGCGTCGAAGGGATGCTCTTCGAACGCACCGACGTCGCCGACGACGGCTCCGTGCGTGGAACCGGGGAGATCGTCGACTACCCGCTCCAGGCGGTGTATCGAGCCGTCGGCTATTTCGGCTCCCCCGTCCCCGGAGTGCCGTTCGACGAACGCCGCGGGGTCATTCCGAACGATGCCGGCCGGGTGCTCGATCTCGCGGGCGCGCCGATCCCGGGGCTCTACGCCACCGGATGGATCAAGCGCGGGCCCGTCGGCCTCATCGGTCACACGAAGAGCGACGCCTCCGAGACGGTCGCGCGGATCGTCGAGGATGTCGCGGCGCTGCCCGCGCCGGTGACCGTCGACCCGGATGCGATCCTCGAGGTGCTCGATGCCCGCGGCGTTCCCTTCACGACCTGGGAGGGCTGGCTCGCCCTCGACGGCCACGAGCGCGCTCTAGGCGAGGCCGACGAATCGGATATCGACCGCGAACGGGTGAAGGTGGTACCCCGCGACGAGCAGGTCGGCATCTCGCGCGACGAAGTCTTCGCGGCGTCGTGACCTACGTCATCGCCCTGCCGTGCGTCGACGTCAAAGACCGCGCCTGCATCGACGAGTGCCCCGTCGACTGCATCTATGAGGGCGACCGGATGCTTTACATCCAGCCCGACGAGTGCGTCGACTGCGGCGCCTGCGAGCCGGTCTGCCCGGTCGAAGCCATCTACTACGAA
>NZ_JANMSQ010000053.1:0-11086 GCF_031389465.1 Pseudolysinimonas sp. | reverse complement strand
GTCCAGCCCTTGGGGGTTCGCAGGATGATCATGGGCCAGGTCGGCCGGGACTCGTCCCCTGCCGCCGCCGCGGCTTTGATCGCCGTGATTCGGTCGAGCACCTCGTCGAGCACTGCCGCGAAACGCGCATGCACGGCCCGCGGGTCCTCACCGTCGAAGCCGCCCGACACCAGGAACGGCTGGTGGCCGTAGCCGCGCATCAGGGCGAGCAACTCGTCTTCGGGGATGCGGGCGAGCACGCTCGGGTTCGCGATCTTGTACCCGTTCAGGTGAAGGATCGGCAGCACGACGCCGTCCTGCCGGGCGTTCAGGAACTTGTTGCTGTGCCACGCCGCCGCGAGCGGACCGGTTTCAGCCTCGCCGTCGCCGATGACGCACGCGACGAGCAGGTCGGGGTTGTCGAACGCCGCCCCGTAGGCATGCGAGAGCGCATAGCCCAATTCGCCGCCTTCGTGCATCGACCCCGGGGTGTCGGGCGAGGCATGGCTCGGGATTCCGCCGGGAAACGAGAACTGCCGGAACAGTCGGCCGATGCCGGCTTCCGACCGATCGATGTCGGGGTAGACCTCGGAGTAGGTGCCGTCGAGCCAGGCGTTCGCCACCATGCCCGGGCCGCCGTGCCCCGGCCCCGCGATGTAGATGGTGCTCTGGTCGCGCTCCAGGATGGCGCGGTTGAGGTGGGCGTACAGGAAGTTGAGACCCGGGGTCGTTCCCCAATGCCCGAGCAGACGCGGCTTGACGTGGTCGCGGGTCAGCGGTTCACGCAGCAGCGGGTTGGCGAGCAGGTAGATCTGCCCGATGCTCAGGTAGTTCGCGGCCCGCCACCAGGCGTCGATTCGATCGATGGTCGTCTCGTCGACGGGTGCATACATGCGGCCATCCTGCGCCCTCAGGATGTGAGTCGAGCAGGACTAAGGTCTCACCGGCGATCTGGGCCGCGTCAGCGCTCGGGGTGGGCGAGGGCGGCTTCGCGGATCACGTCGAACAGCGCCTCGGGCTCGGCATCCTTGTAGAGCACGGCGTAGGCACCCGCGATGGCGGCGGCAGGCACATGGTCGTCGAGGTCGACGTTCGCGACCAGGATGATGCGCGGCGCCCGGCCGTTCGCCAGCACCCGATCATCGCCGAGGATGCGCTCGGTCGCGACCAGGCCGTTCACCCGGGGCATGTGGATGTCCATGAGCACGACATCCACCCGTTCCTTGCGGGCGAGAGCGAGAGCCTGTGCGCCATCGCTGGCCTGACCGACGACCTCGAAATCCGCTTGCGAGCCGAACAGCAGCGTCCAGCCTTCGCGCTGCCACAGTGAATCGTCGACGAGCAGCATCCGCACCGGTGGCCGCGACACGCGCTTCGGGCGCGTGGCTCTCGGGCTCACGCGGTGCCTAGCTTGACGCCCTCGATGCCGTTGTGGTCACGCACTGCGGGGAAGATCGCACTCACCGTGAATCCGACGCCGGGGGTGACGATCGTGTTGAGCATGCCGCCATAGAGTTCGGCTCGTTCGCGCATCTCGGTCAGGCCGCGGCCGGTCGGCGCCTGGGTCAGTGCGGCGAGGTCGTCGTCTTGGCTCGAGACCCGTTCCCGGGCCACCTCGTCGGGGTCGAGCCCTTCGCGACGCGCCGCGGCCCGGGCGCCATCGTCGGCGACGACGAGTTCGAGGCCGGTGTCGTTCCAGGTGAACGAGACGAGCACCTGCGTGCCCTCGCCGCCGTGAGAGAGAGCGTTCGCGAGCGACTCCTGCAGGATGCGGTAGATCGCCAGCTCGGCCCCTTGCCGCACGTGAATCGGCTCGCCCGACTCCCGGAACTCGACATCGAGGCCGGCATCCCGCATGACCTTGAACAGGTCGCGCACGGTTGCGAGTCGCGGCTGAGGGCCAGCGGTGGCCTCACCCTCGCGGGAGAGCGCCATGACCCGACGCAGGTCGGCGAGCGTTGCACGCGCCGTGTCGGCGATGACCGCTGCACTGCGGGCGGCGACCAACGGATCCTGGGATGCCGCATACCGGGCACCGTCGGCGTGGCTGATCAGCACCGAGATCGAGTGCACGACGAGCTCGTGGAGTTCGCGCACGATGCGCAGCCGGCTGGTCTGCTCGGCGAGAGTCAATTCCAGGTCGAGCCGTTCGCGGTCGGCCGTCGAGCGGTCGAACTCGTTCCGGAGAGCCGCCCGACGGGCTCGGCGCCAGAGCACGAACAGCGCAAGTGCCACGACGACGAGGGCCCCCGCGAACGCGGCGAGCACGACGGTGATCGCGTCCAAAGGTGCCTCCTGCTCCGCCGGTGACACATGCCGCGGCCCCGACCGGTCAGTTTATCCCGGTCGGGGCTGCGGTTCGGCTACTTCGGCTCGCTACTTCGCGGGCGGGACGGGACCGCTGGAGCGCAACACTTCGAGGCGGGCGCGGTAGTCCTTCTCGTCGATGTCGCCGTTGGCGTAGCGCTGAGCGAGCACCGACTCGGCGGCGGCCTGCGCCGCGTGCCTGGCGTGCGGGCCGTAGCCGTAGCCATAGCCGTAGGAGCCACCGCGGCGGCGCATGCGGCGACCGAAAATCGCGAGCAACACAACGAACAGGAGGATCCAGAACAGCGGGATCAGAACGAAGAACAGCCCTCCTCCCTGGTAGGGGTGGAAGGCGGCTGCGCTCAATGCGAGAGCGGTGAACACGAGAAACTCCGTTTCTGCGGATCCCGGGATGGGATCCGACGTGTCCACTCTCGCTAACCAGGCTGCGGCGCGAATCCGCCGCCGGGAGCGATCCGACTACTCCCTGAGGCGTCAAACGCGGTCGCTCACGACTCCCCCGAGTGACCATTTTCGACGCCTCAGAACTGACCTTCAGGGTTGGCCGGGCTTCACGAGGCCCGTCTCGTAGGCAATCACGACGAGTTGCACCCGGTCACGGGCGAGCAGCTTCGACATGATGCGCGACACGTGAGTTTTCGCGGTCAGGGGGCTGAGAAACAGGCGCCCGCCGATCTCTTCGTTGGTGAGGCCGAGGCCGACGAGCGAGAGCACCTCGCGCTCCCGTCCAGTGAGGGGTTCGAGCGGCCGGGTGTCCGGAGAATCGTTGAGGGTTCCCGCGACGCGTTCGAGCAGCCGTTTCGTGACGCTCGGGCTGAGCAGGGCATCCCCGCCGGCGACGACCCGCACGGCGCGGATGAGCTCCACCGGTTCGGTGTCTTTCACGAGGAATCCGCTCGCCCCCGCGCGGATCGCCTGCGCGACGTACTCGTCGAGTTCGAAGGTGGTGACGACGACTACGTGGGTGCCCGCGAGGGTTGGGTCGGCCACGATCTGCTCCGTCGCCCACAGCCCGTCGCCGTCGGGCATCCGGATATCCATGAGCACCACATCGGGCTTCGTGCGCTTCACGAGGGCGACCGCCTCACGACCCGTCGCGGCCTCCCCCACCACCTCGAGGTCGGGTTCGGCTTCCAAGAGGCTGCTGAAGCCCGCGCGGATGAGGTGCTGGTCGTCGGCGAGCGCGACGCGGATGCTGTCGGTCATCAGCGGGTGCCTTCCATCGGGATCGTGGCGGAGACCCGAAAGCCGCCGTCCTCTGCCGGTCCGCTGTGGGCCGGGCCGGCCGACAGGTGGCCGCCGAGCAACTCAGCGCGCTCACGCATCCCGAGCAGCCCACGGCCGCCCGTCTCGCTCGCCGGGGCGGTCGAACCGGCACCGTCGTCGACGACCTCGACACGGTACGCGCCAGCCTCGGTCCACAGCCGCACCGTCGCGTGGGTTGCGTCGGCGTGGCGGGTGACGTTCGTGAGCGACTCCTGCACGATGCGGAACATCGCGAGCTGCACCGCCTTCGGCGCGTCGCCGATTCGGTCGTCGAGCGTGACCTCGACGCCGCGGATCGCGCCCACGAGCGCGGGCAGCCGGTCGAGCCCCGGTTCGGGAACGAGCGGCGCATCCGCATTGCCCTCCGACCGGAGCGCGCCGAGCACCGAGCGCACCTCGTCCAGAGCCGACTTACTCGTCTCTTTGATGCTCGCGAGCGCCTCGGCGGCCTTGTCGGGTTGGCGGTCCATCAGGTGGAGGCCGACCCCGGCCTGCACGTTGATCTGGCTGAGCGAGTGAGCCAGCACGTCATGCAGTTCGCGGGCGATCCGCACGCGCTCGGCCTGCACCTCGCTCTGCTCTCGCTGACGCGCCAGCCGCCAGTATTCGGCCGCGCGGTCGCGGCGACTTCGGATTCCCTCGCCGATGCCGAAGACGATCAGGATGCCGAGGGTTGTGCTGGCGATGCGCCCCGGGGTCCAATCCTCGCGGCCGAGCATCACGGCGGCCCCCACCGTGGCGACCCAACATGCGCCGACCGACGCCCAGGCCCACACCCGGGCTCCGCGCACGATAGCCGAAACGATCGCGAACGCCAGGGCCACGTAGGGCGGTCCGCCGTTCGCGTTGACGAACAGGTCGAGTGCCCCGGCGAGCGATATCACCGCGACGACCGGCCCGGGAAAGCGTCGGGCGCCGATCAGGGCGAGCGGGCCGACGAGAGCCAGACCGAGGATGCCGAGCGCTTCGCGGGGTGCGTAGTCGCCAACCCGGATCGTCCACCCGGCCGCGAGACCCTGGATGACGAACGACACGATGACCGGCACCCACAGGGTGACCCACTTCGGAGCGCGCCAGTCCGGAGGCGGTGGGCGAAGCCATCCTCCGCGCTCCCCGCCAGGCGGCCCGTGCTCGCCCTGCCCAGAGACGTGTGTGGGGCGCGGCATGCCCCGATGTTACGCGCGCGGCGGCGCGGCGGAATCGTCCCGCGGGAGTAACTTCCCCCGCCAGTGAGGATCACTTATCATTCGATACCATGCAGCGGTCAGCAGCATTTCTCGGGTTCGTCGCCACCCTCTTGGGTTTGGCAGCTTGCTCTTCCACCCTGGCGCCAGAAGTTGCCGCACCGACATCAGCCGATCCACAGACCACTGAGCGGTCGTGTCCCGAGGACTTCTTCGACACGCTCACGACGCATCTCGAAACCCAGCCCGCCGGCGACTTCACCGAGGTCAGGTTGATCGAGGAGCCGGCCTATGCCTTCCGACCGGACGCGCTCAACGACACGGTGCACGAAGGTTGCGTCTTCCGGGTGGAGCGCGAGTCGGCTGCCGGGGACATCATGGTCCAGGTTTTCGGAGTGACGTCCGGCGCCGACGAGTCGCAGGTGCTCGGCATCCTCACGTCGGCCGGATGGGTTCAACCGTTTCCGGACCTTGAGCCCGGTGCCTACGAGAGCGAAGAACGCGACCCCGTGGGACATGGCGAGCTGGAATCGATCGGCGTCTTCCCCGTGAAGGGGCCAGATTTCGTGCTCGCGTTCCCCGACTGGTCCGAGTACTTCGACGCTTCCGAAATGGTTTTGCAGTCCGTTCCGCACATCTGAGCCGAGACCACAAGAGGCCCGGAATCACAAGGATTCCGGGCCTCTTCAGCTCCCCGACTTGGACTCGAACCAAGAACCTATCGGTTAACAGCCGATTGCTCTGCCAATTGAGCTATCGAGGAAGAGCTGCGTGAACAGCCTCCACAGCTTAGCAAACCCCGGCGCCCGCCCACGTCACCGGGTGGTGGCGGCGAGAGCCTCGACGTAGGGGTGCAGCGGGTTGTCGAGCACGTCGTCGGCCTGGCCGTAGCCGACGAACATGCCTTCGTGCATGACGGCGATCTGGTCGGTCATGGTGCGCAGTTCGCGCAGGTCGTGGCCGATCACCAGGGCCGAGAAGGCGCGCTCGCGTTGCAGGTCGGCGATGACGGTGAGGATGCGGCCGCGCACCAGAACGTCGACACCCATCGTCGGGTCGTCGGCGACGAGGAGGTTGGGTTCGAGGATGAGGGCGCGCGCGAGGGCGATGCGCTGCCGCTGCCCGCGCGAGAGCTCGTGGGGCATCTTCGCCATGACGACGAGTGGGAGGCGGACGGCATCCACGAGTTGCGCGACCAGCGCACCCGCCTTGTGCCTGTCGTATCTCTCGTCGCGCTGGTAGATCGGAGCGGCGACGTTCTCGCCGACCGTCAGGTGCGGCTCGAGGGTGTTGCCGCCGTCCTGCGGCAGATAGCCGACCTTGAGCACGAGTTTGTCGCGTCGGTGCGGCGACAGGTCACGGATTTCGCGGCCGAGCACCTGCAGGTGCCCGCCGATGATGTGCGGAGCCGTGCGCTCCCCGGGCACCGACTGGGCGGCTACGGCGCGCGCGAGCGTGCTCTTACCCGACCCTGCCTGGCCGACGACGCCGAGGATGCCGTCGAGCGGAATCTCGAACGAGACACCGCTGACCGCGGGTCGATCGTCGCCGTAACCGAGGGTCAGGTCGTCTGCCCGAACCGCGACCTCACTCACGCTGCCACGCTACCCCGGCCGCCCCGGCGTCAGCTACTCAGCCGTCGTCAGCTACTCAGCCGTCGTCAGCGACGCAGACGGCTCAGGTCGAGCGGTTGGGCGTCGTCGAGACCAAACCCCGAGATGGTGCCGCGCACAAACACCACGCGTACGCCCTGGGTGATCGGGATGGCGGGAAGCTGCGCCGCGATCGCGTTTTGCGTCTCGAGCAGCGTCGCCGCGCGCACTTCGGGGTCGGCTTCCGTTGAACCCCGCACCAGCAGCGAATCAACAGTGGCATCGGTGAAGCCTGGAGCCAACAGGCCGGCGGAGCGGAACGGCTCGACGTAGTCCTGCGGGTCACCGGTGGCCGGGAGCACGCTCGTGAACATCGCCTGCACCTCGCCCGCGACAAGCGCAGCACCGAGGCCGTCGGCATCCGTCTCGATGACGGTGACGGTGAACAGGCCACTGTCGTCGAGCTGTTCGGCCAGACCGGCGACCTCGAGACTTCCGGGATCGCCCACCTGATCGAGATCGACATGGATGCTCAACTCGAGCGGCTCGACGATGCCGGCCGCCGCGAGAGCAGCGGCCGCGAGCTCAAGGTCGGGCCCGCCCTCGCCATCGCCATGCAGGGCCGTGAAAGCATCGGATGCGCCCGGGATGCCGTCGGACAGATAGCCGTGCAGCGGCTTCACCCAGTTGCTGCCGATCGAGTCGGCGAGCGCCTCCCGGTCAACGATTTCGCTGATCGCGGTGCGCACGGCCCCAGCCTTCGCGGCGTCGGGGGCCTCGGTGCGAGAGCCGAACGGCATGTGGGCGAAGTCGAAGGCGAGCAGCCGAACCCGACCTGAAGATGCGCGCGCCAGGTCGACCCCTTCGTCATCGACGAGCGACTCGATGCTGTCGATGTCGAGGCGCCCGGTGAGCACGTCGATCGATCCCTCGCTCAATTGACGGGCCAGGTCGGCGCCTTCACCCGCGCGCAGCAGGAGCGTCGACGCCGCCAGCGGTGCGCCGCCGAAACCGACATAGGGCGTGAGTGTCAGCTCGTCGTCGCTGACCGATTCGAGAGCGTACGGTCCGGCGAACGCCTGGGCATCGACGATGTCGTTGTCGGGAGTGAGCTCGTCGGCGAAGAAAGCCTCCTCGTCGAGCACGAGCCCCGCGGGGCCAGCCAGCACGAACGGGAAGCCGATGTCCACCGTCCCCCCGAGGTGGAACTCGACGGTCGTGTCGTCGACGATTTCGATGCTCTCGAGGTTGGTGAGGCTGCGCCAGGCTCCGTCTTCCGACTGCAGGGCGAGTTGACGTTCGAGGCTGAACTTGACGTCAGAAGTCGTCAGCTCGTTTCCGTTGGCGAACTCGAGCCCGGGCTTGAGCACGACGGTGTAGACACCGACTTCCGTCCACTCGGCGGACTCGGCGATCTCGGGCACCGGGTCGGCTTGATCCGCCTCGACGACGAGCAGCGACGGATAGATCTGGGTGAGGAATGCGAACGAGCTGAACGTGTCACTCGCGGCCGGATCGAGCGGCGGGATCTCTCCGCTCCAGCCGACCCGGATCGGGCTCGAGACCGAACCTCCGGTCGCGCAGGCGCCGAGCGTCGCAATCATGGCGAGGGCGGTCGCGGCGGCGATCGCGCGCCGGGGCAGGATCCGGCTCATCGGCTGACTCCTCGGGAAAGGTCCGCACCTAGGGGTCGCGCGGGCCTAACAGTCATAACACAGTCAGCCTGCGCGCAACTTGCGACGCTCGGTCTCGAGAGCCGCGATCTCGACCTGGATCCGGCGCGCCCGAGCGCCGTCACCTTCGGCCGCCGCGCGCTGCGACGCCCCCTGAAGGTCGGCTTTGCGGCGAGACAGGTCGACCGCAACGAGGTCGGCGACTTGAGCACGCGCGTACTTGTCGAGGTTCGCTTCGCGCGTCTCCGGGATCGGCGCGACCCCGAGCTGCGCCACCAGCCCGGTGAAGCGTGACGGGACCGCTTCGTTGATGCGCGCGATCCAGTCGGGCCGATCCCACGAGTCGATCGACGTGGCCACAGCGTCGCGCACCACGTCGAGAATCGAGCTGCGCATGCGCACCGCGACGGCGCGCTCGATCAGCTCCCGGCCGATCGCCTGGGGCAACTGAAGGATGACGAGGAGCGCGTCGCGCTCCATCCGGGTTTCCACGTCGGTCGGGAGGTCGAGAAGCCGCACCTCCGCGGGGGCTGCCTCGGCATCCGGCCCCGCCTCCGGTGGCGCCGAGGCCGGTCGGGCCGATTTCGCGGCACGCACCGCCCGGCCCACTTCGGCGGGATCCATGCCCAGCCAGCCCGCCAGGTTGCGCACGTATCCGTCGCTGAGGGAACGATCCCGGATGCCGGCGACGACCGGGGCGGCTGCGCGCAGGGCGGCGACCCGACCCTCCACCGTCTCGAGGTCGTGGCGGGCGAGCACCCGCCGGATCATGAACTCGAACATCGGTTTGCGGTCGGCGATGAGTTTGCGCAGCGCGTCGTCGCCGCGCTGGGTGCGCAGGTCGCTCGGGTCGAGGTTGTCGGGGGCGACCGCGACAAAGGTCTGCGCGGCGAACCGCTGCTCCTCCGCGAACGCGCGACTCGCAGCCTTCTGCCCGGCTTCGTCGGGGTCGAAGGTGAACACCACCTCGCCGGTGCCTGCCGTGTCGGAGTTGTCGACATCCCCCAGCACGCGGCGGATCACCTTGATGTGATCGACGCCGAAAGACGTGCCGCAGGTCGCGACCGCCGTCGTGACACCCGCGAGGTGGCACGCCATGACATCCGTATAGCCCTCGACGACGACGACCTGCTTGCCCTTGGCGATGTCGCGCCGGGCGAGGTCGAGCCCGTAGAGCACCTGGCTCTTGTGATACACGAGCGTCTCGGGGGTGTTGAGGTACTTCGGACCCTTGTCGTCCTCATCAGAGAGCAGTTTTCGGGCACCGAACCCGACGGTCTGCCCGGTGACATCCCGGATCGGCCAGATCAACCGGCCGCGGAACCTGTCGTACGCGTTGCCGCGGTCTCCGCTCGACAGCAGACCCGCGCCGAGCAACTCGGCCTCGGTGAACCCCTGACCCTTGAGCGCGTCGGCGAGAGCCGAAAACGACTTTGGGGCGAACCCGATACCGAACTGCGCGGCCGCTGCAGCGTCGAATCCTCGTGCCCCGAGGAAGTCGCGGCCGATCTGCGCCGCCGGTGTGCCGAGTTGGGCCTGAAAGAACTTCTCGGCGGCCGCGTTCGCAGCGAGCAGCCGGGCGCGGTTGCCATGATCGCTCGCCTGCCCGCCGTCTTCGTAATGGAGCTCGTAGCCGAGTCGCCCGGCAAGTCGCTCAACGGCTTCGGCGAAGGTGACGTGGTCCATCTTCTGCAGGAATGAGAAGACGTCTCCCCCCTCGTTGCAGCCGAAGCAGTGGTACAGGCCGACCTGGGGCCGCACATGGAAGCTCGGGCTGCGCTCCTCATGGAACGGGCACAGCCCCTTCATCGACCCGACGCCCGCGCTCTTCAGCGTCACGAAGTCGCCGACGATGTCGGCGATGTTGGTGCGAGCCCGCACTTCGTCGATGTCGCTTCGACGAATCAGACCGGGCATGGCACTGATTCTAGGAGCGGGGTGCGTCGCCCGCCGGAGCCCTACGCAGTCGCCTCGGTCGCCAGGATCGCGCGGATGCGATCGACGTCGGCGGCGAGCGCGGCGACCAGCGTGTCGACCCCATCGAACTTCACCATCGGACGAAGGTATTCGACGAAGTCGAGCTCGATCACCTTTCCGTAGGCATCGACCTTGGCGTCCAGCAGGTGGGCCTCGGTACGCCTGGCCGGGATGCCGTCGAAGGTCGGGTTGTTGCCGATCGACACGGCCGCTCCGTAGCGGATGCCGTCGATCCAGGCCCAGGATGCGTATACCCCGTCGGCGGGGAGGAACCCTTCCATCGCGGGGTCGAGGTTCGCCGTCGGGAAGCCGATCTCACGTCCGATCGCATCGCCGTGTACGACCGTCGAACGCACTCGTGGGTAGCGGCCCAGCAGCGGCGCTGCGGCCCGCACGTCACCGGCGGCGAGGTGCTCGCGAATCTTCGTGGATGACACCCGCGTGCCCTCGACGAGCACGTCGTCGATCAGCACGACGTCGAACCCGAAGGTGCGGCCGTGCTCCCGCAGTGTGTCGATGCGACCCTCGCCCCGGTACCCGTAGCGGAAGTCGGCGCCGACCAGTACGAGCCGCGCATCGAGCGCGTCGTGCAGAATCCGCTCCGCGAACTCGAGCGGGGTGAGCTCGCTCAAGGCACGGTCGAACTCCAGCACGAGGGTCGCGTCCACTCCGGCTTCGACGAGCAGTTCGGCCCGCTGATCGTTTGACACGAGCGCGTCGGGGCACTCCTCCGGACGCAGCAGGGCGAACGGATGACGGTCGAACGTCACGACGACCGGCTGCAGGGCGTGCTCGGCGGCGAGCGACTTGAGTTGGGCGAGAACACCCTGGTGGCCGAGGTGCACGCCGTCGAACTTGCCGATCGTGACGGCACTGGGCCCGAATCCGGCCGGCACCGAGCCGAGCCCATCGAAAAGCAACATCAGGCGGCCGTCTTTGGTGCGGCGGCCGCGCCGAGGGCGCGACCACGCCACAGGTAGAGGAGGCCGAGGATCGGCAGCACGAGCGGTACACACAGGTACCCGGCGCCATACACGCTCCACACGGTGGCTTCACGGCCGAACGGGTCGATGCTCTCGAGACCCAG
>NZ_JANMSQ010000043.1:0-1701 GCF_031389465.1 Pseudolysinimonas sp. | reverse complement strand
TGGTTACCGCTATCGCTCGCGTGAAGCACATCCGCGTCACGCCCCAGAAGGCCCGCCGCGTCGTGGACATCGTCCGCGGCAAGCAGGCTGCCGAAGCTCTCGCGATCCTCAAGTTCGCCATCGCGGAAGCGACGAGCTTGTAGACCGGCTCACTCGCCGACTGCGGGGCGAACTTGAGGATCGCGAGAGCTTCGGCAGCCTGCTTGCCGCGGACGATGTCCACGACGCGGCGGGCCTTCTGGGGCGTGACGCGGATGTGCTTCACGCGAGCGATAGCGGTAACCATCAGCGACGCCGTCCCTTCTTGTCGTCCTTCTCGTGCCCACGGAAGGTGCGGGTGGGCGCGAACTCGCCGAGCTTGTGCCCGACCATGGTCTCCGTCACGAAGACGGGGATGTGCTTGCGACCGTCGTGCACCGCGATGGTGTGACCCAGCATCGCCGGGATGATCATCGAGCGGCGCGACCAGGTCTTGATCACGTTCTTGCTGTTGGCTTCGTTCTGCGTGACGACCTTGCGAAGCAGGTGGTCGTCGACGAAGGGGCCCTTCTTAAGGCTGCGCGGCATCCTGGTTTATCCCTTGCGCTTCTTGCCGACGGTACGACGGCGGACGATGAGCTTGTCGCTGGGAAGGTCGCGCTTACGCGTGCGGCCTTCCTTCTTGCCCCAGGGGCTGACGGGGTGACGTCCACCGGACGTCTTTCCCTCGCCACCACCGTGGGGGTGGTCGACCGGGTTCATGGCGACGCCACGCACGGTCGGGCGGACGCCCTTCCAGCGCATGCGGCCGGCCTTGCCCCAGTTGATGTTCGACTGCTCGGCGTTGCCGACCTCGCCGATCGTGGCGCGGCAGCGCACGTCGACGTTGCGGATCTCGCCCGAAGGCAGACGCAGCTGCGCGTAGGGGCCGTCCTTGGCGACGAGACGCACCGAAGAACCAGCCGAGCGGGCCATCTTGGCGCCACCCCCGGGACGGAGTTCGATCGCGTGGATGACGGTACCCACGGGGATGTTCTTCAGCGGCAGGTTGTTGCCGGGCTTGATGTCAGCACCGGCACCCGACTCGATGACGTCGCCCTGGTTGAGCTTCGCCGGCGCGAGGATGTAGCGCTTCGTGCCGTCGACGTAGTGCAGCAGTGCGATGCGCGCCGTGCGGTTCGGGTCGTACTCGATGTGAGCGACCTTGGCGCCGACGCCGTCCTTGTCGTTGCGCTTGAAGTCGATGATGCGGTACTGGCGCTTGTGGCCACCACCGATGTGGCGGGTCGTGATGCGCCCCTGGTTGTTGCGGCCACCGGTCTTCGGCAGCGGCCTGAGCAGCGACTTCTCGGGCGTCGACCGGGTGATCTCAGCGAAGTCGGCAACGCTCGAGCCGCGGCGACCCGGGGTCGTCGGCTTGTATTTGCGAATAGCCATGATGTTCTCCTGTGCCCTTAGCCGACGGCCGTGAAGATGTCGATCGAGCCGGACTTGAGGGTGACGATCGCGCGCTTGGTGTCCTTGCGCTTACCGATTCCGAACCGCGTGCGGCGGAGCTTGCCGGTGCGGTTGAGCGTGTTGACGCTGGCCACCTTGACGCCGAAGATCTTCTCGACCGCGAGCTTGATCTCGGTCTTGTTCGATCGCGGGTCGACGACGAAGGTGTACTTGCCGTTGTCGATCAGCCCGTAGGACTTCTCGCTGACGACCGGCGACAGGATG
>NZ_JANMSQ010000027.1:0-5497 GCF_031389465.1 Pseudolysinimonas sp. | reverse complement strand
GGTCGAAGGATCCGCTCGAGGCGTACCGCGAGTTCCGCGGCCGCGACGCCGTCATCGAGCCTCTGCTGAAGCGCCGCGGTCTCTCGTAACGAGGTGCGCGCGGATGATCGTCGCCGCGGCATCCACCTCGAGGTCGCCGCGCGCAACGCCGAGCACAAGGTCGAACGCGGTGTCCGTTGACATCTCGTGACGGTAGCCGTTGATCCACAGGAACAAAACAGTCAGCGTCCAGGCCGACCGCTTGTTGCCGTCGATGAGCGGATGATTGCGTGCCAATGACTCGAGCATTGCGGCAGCCTTCAGTTCGAGGCTTTCGTACGCGTCGGCGCCGAAGATCGTCGTCGCGGGCCGGGCTAGCGCCGACGCCAGCAGCCCCGCGTCGCGCACGTGGAAGCCGAGCCGACTCACCGCGTGCAGCGCGTCGTCGAGTTCGAGGTACTGCGTCACGCGTCTTCGAGGCGCGCGAGAAGTTCGGCATCGTGGCTCAGCACGAAGTCAAGCCCAGCGTCGATCTCGGCGCGGCGGGAGTGACGTTCAACGACCCAGGACGCACCTTGAAGCAGTAGAGCGCTCTTAGAGGTGTGCTGGGCCTTCGCGACGAGGTCGAGACGCGCATCGAGCTCGTCGGGAATGCGGATCGTGATCGCCATGCCGTCACTATATCAGTCTGATACCACTTCGGGGTGGTGCTTTCGACGCCAGGGAAGGAACCAGAGCATCACGAGGCCGCCGACTAGGAGGGCCCAGAACGCGGAGCCGATCCCGGCGATCGACACCCCCGAGACCGCGACGAGGAAGGTGACGATCGCGACCAGCCGGTGTGCCGGTTCCTCGAGGGCAGCCGTCACCGCGGCGACGAGAGCCCCGAGCAGTGCGAGCCCGGCGACCGCGGTGATGAGGATCGGCGGGCTCGCGGCCACGAGCACGGTCGCCGCGCCCGACAGCAGGCCCAGCACGGCGAGCGATCCCCCGGCCGCGACCGCCGCGACCCAACGCTTCTCGCGGTCGGGGTGGGCGTCGGGGCCGGCCGCCATCGCCGCCGTCATCGCCGCGAGGTTGAGCGAGATGCCGCCGAACGGTGCGGCGACCAGGTTGCCCGCGCCGGTGCTGAGGAAGATCGCGCGAGCCGGAGCATGTTCGTAGCCGAAGGTGCGCAGCACCGCGAAACCCGGCACGTTCTGGCCCGCCATCGTGACCAGGTAGATCGGGATGCCGAGGCCGAGCACCACCGCGAGGTCGAGCCTCGGCACGACGGGAGCAAGTACCGGCAACGCTCGCGCCCCGGACAGGTCGACGCCGCTGCTCGACAGCACCACAACCACGACGGTCACGACGACGGCCGCAGGCACCGCCAGCCGAGGCGCGAGCTTCGCGAGCACGAGCCAGGTCAG
Source organism: Pseudolysinimonas sp. (assembly GCF_031389465.1). Lineage (GTDB taxonomy): Bacteria > Actinomycetota > Actinomycetes > Actinomycetales > Microbacteriaceae > Pseudolysinimonas_A. The sequence goes on along the minus strand of NZ_JANMSQ010000027.1, from coordinate 4,106 downwards.
CACGATCGGCAGGGCGAGCAACGGCTCCTGCACGCTTGCGGTGACGGGTGCGAGACAGATGGGAAAGAGGATGCCCGCGAGCATCGCACTCGCGATCGGTTTCGGGATGCGGGTAACCGTGCGGGCGAGCCACGGCCACAGCCCGGTGATCACCAGCAGCACACCGCACAGCAGGAACGCCCCGGCGGCGCTGCGGAAGTCGTCGGTGCCCTCTGACGCCAGCAGCAGCGCGGCCGCGGGTGTCGACCAGACCACCGAGATCGGGATGCGGTACATCGTGCTCAGCACGACGGTGATGAGCCCCGGCACGACGCACAGCACGAGCAGACCCGAAGCTGCCTGGTAGTCGGTCGCCCCGACGTTGCGCAGTCCCGCGATCAGCAGGGCGAACGACGACGCGAATCCGGTGACTCCCGCGACGAGGCCCGCGAAGATCGGTTGGGCGAGACTGGCGGGGCGCATCCGCTCAGCCTAGAACTCCGCGTCCGCTGCCGGGCCTGGCGGCCCACGAACAGGGGAGTCGCGCTTTCGGCGACGGGTGGGGCACCATGAATCATTGATCGGTCTGGGGGGACATCATGATCAGAAAGCTTCTGGCGTCGAAAGGGGCGCTCATCATCGCGGCGGCGCTCTTCGCGGCGGTCGCGATTGCCGTGCCGACGACCGTGTTCGCCGCGACAACCCCGGGCGGCCTGCTTGCCGCGTTCACGGGCGGGGTGCCATCCGCGACGCCGGAAAAGCTCGATGGGATCAAGTCGGACGGGGCGGGCGAGATCGCCGAAGCACCCGCCAAGCCCACGCCAACGCCGACCCCTGAGCCGTCGAAGGACGCGGACGTGTCGCCCGACACCGAGCCGGAACCGAAGCCGATCGAAGCGCCCAAGCCAACGCCGACCGAAGAGCCCAAGCCCAAACCGACGCCCGACCCGGCGTACCAGGTTGAGGATCCGGCGGTCGCCCGGGCCGCCTTCGACGCTCACCGTTCCGTTTCCGGTCTCCCGGCGTTTGCCACCTACAGCGGCAACGACTGCACGAAGGTGGGGTATGGGGCCGCGAAGTCGCTCGTGGGGTCGGCGGCGCCGTCGGCGGTGATCCTCGCCGAGGCGGAGTGGCTTGTACTCAGTGCCGCGGGCGAGGGCCGCATCACCACCGCGAAGGTCAATGGCTGGTACGACGAGAGCGGTCGCTGGCGCGTCGATCTCGCGGTCTACGACTGCGCCGCCTGACTGTTAGCCGAACGCCTCTGCGACTGCCGGTTCGAGAAGCCGAAGGCTCCGTCCCGAAACGTCGATCTCGGCCAGCACGTTGTTCGGCAGGATCCACTGTGGATCGGTGTGGCCGAAGTCGAGGTTGCTGACGACGGGCAGGTCGTCGCGCCCGAACTCGGCGAGTACCTGCACGATGACGGCATCCAGTTCTCGCGACTCGGCCGGCGTGTAGTCGCGCGGTCGACCGATCAGCAGACCCGCGAGCTTGTCGAGCCCGCCGCCGATGCCGAAGCTGCGCAGCCAGTGCTCGGTGAACGCCACGGGCGGCTTGTCTTCGCTGGTCTCAAGAAACAGGATGCGTCCGGCGAAGAACTCTGCCTCCGGCCAGTAGGCGGTGCCCTTCAGAAACTGCAGCACCTCGATGCATCCGCCGAAGAGTCGACCGCTCACAGCGCCCGACCCCTGCAACCAACGCCAGCCGTCGTGCGGGTGCGGCTGGCCGACCTCGTGGCCGACCTGCCGGTGCCAGTTGGGGTAATGGTCGACCCAATGCGGATACGCACGGTAGGTCAGGGTGCCTGCCGGCGCGAACAACACGTCCCGCACGTGCTGCTCGAGTTCGGGGAAGTGCCGCAGTTGGGCGAACCCGGCCATGACTGACGGTCCGTTGAAGGTCACGAGACCGGCCCGCGCGTAGGTGGTGAGCATCGTCGAGGTGTCGGAGTATCCGATCAACACCTTCGGATGCGTCACCGCGAGATCAACGTCGAGGTGCGGTAGCAGCCGGATGGAGTCGGTGCCGCCGATCTGCGCGACGATGCCTGCAATCGAGTCGTCGGCGAAGGCGGCGTTGAGGTCGGCTGCCCGCAGTTCGGGGTGGTTGTAGGAGTACTCGGGCTCGAAGGCGGTCGACGGAAACTCGACGACCTCGAGTCCGAACGTCTCACGCAGGGTGGCGAGGCCTGCGGCGTAGACCTTCGGATACACCGACGCGAGCGACTGCGACGGGGCGACGATTGCGACCCTGTCGCCCGAACTGAATCGCCGGGGACGGATGACGTCAGGCATGGCGCGCGACCGGGCTTGTCGAGCGGTTCCGCTACGCGGACTTCTCGGCACGGCGCGGTGCGCGCGGCACGATCGTCGGTGCGGCGTTCTCGAGCACGGCGGCCTTCGTCACGACAACGCGCGCGACATCGTCATCGCTCGGCACGTCGAACATGATCGGGCCGAGCACCTCTTCGAGGATCGCCCGCAGGCCGCGAGCGCCGGTCTGGCGCAGTTTCGCGAGATCGGCGATCGCTTCGAGGGCATCCGTCTCGAACTCCAGCTCGACGCCGTCGATCTCGAACATGCGCTGGTACTGCCGCACGAGCGCGTTCTTCGGCTCGGTGAGGATCTGCATCAGCGCGTCCTGGTCGAGCGGCGTGACGGTGGTGACGACCGGGAGGCGACCGATGAACTCGGGGATGAGGCCGAACTTGTGCAGGTCTTCGGGAAGCACCTCACTGAACAGTTGCTGCTCGTCGCGCTTGCTGTGCAGTGGAGCGCCGAAACCGATGCCGCGCTTGCCGACCCGGGCCGAGATGATGTCTTCGAGCCCGGCGAATGCGCCGGCCACGATGAACAGCACATTCGTCGTGTCGATCTGGATGAACTCCTGGTGCGGATGCTTGCGCCCCCCCTGGGGCGGCACCGAAGCCGTCGTGCCTTCGAGAATCTTGAGCAGCGCCTGCTGCACGCCCTCGCCCGAGACGTCGCGCGTGATCGACGGATTTTCGGCCTTGCGGGCGATCTTGTCGACCTCGTCGATGTAAATGATGCCGGTCTCGGCCCGCTTGACGTCGTAGTCGGCGGCCTGGATGAGCTTCAGCAGGATGTTCTCGACATCCTCACCGACGTAGCCGGCCTCAGTAAGCGCGGTGGCGTCGGCGACGGCGAACGGCACGTTGAGCCGCTTCGCGAGGGTCTGGGCGAGGTAGGTCTTGCCGCAGCCGGTGGGACCGATCAGCAGGATGTTCGACTTCTGAATGTCGATGTCGTCGATGGCCGACTCCGCGGCGCTGATGGTGCCGCGGGCCCGGATGCGCTTGTAGTGGTTGTAGACGGCAACCGAGAGCGCCTTCTTCGCGGGCACCTGCCCGATGACGTACTCCTCGAGGAACGAGAAGATCTCTTTCGGCTTCGGAAGGTCGAACTCGCTCGTGGCCTCTTCGCCGGCTTCGGCGAGACGCTCTTCGATGATCTCGTTGCAGAGTTCGACGCACTCGTCGCAGATGTAGACACCGGGGCCCGCAATGAGCTGCTGAACCTGCTTCTGGCTCTTCCCACAGAAGGAGCACTTGAGCAGGTCGGCGCTCTCACCGATCCTCGCCATAACCACTCCTCCCCGTAGGTTGTGATCGAGCCTAACCCGAACCGCGGTCGTGGGCTCGCAGCGCGTGCGGAACCCCGCCCCGGCGCGCCGCTTAGGCTGGATGCCGTGCAGAGTAGGGCGTCACGCGTCGCGCGCGGGTGGATCACCGGCGCGTTCGCCACCCTTGCCGCCGCGGTCTCGCACGGGGTCGCCGACGGTGCGGCTCCCAGCACCCTTGCACTCGGATCCGCCCTCGTCTTCGCCGGGGTGCTCGGCACGTTCCTGGTCGGGCGTCGTGCCTCGCTCCCCCGCCTGGTCGCGATTGTCGCCGGGTCGCAGCTCGCGTTCCATCTCGTCTTCTCGTGGCTGACGCCCGGCACCGCGACAGCGGCCAGCCACCACGTTTCGCCAGCGGTGCTCGACCCGGCGGTCGCCCACCACGGAACAGACCCGGAGATGTGGGCCGCACACGCGCTCGCGATGCTCGTCACGATCGTCTTCCTGCGTCGCGCGGAGCTTGCGCTGTGGAGCCTCCTGCGCGA